>JARLHP010000090.1 GCA_031292195.1 Syntrophobacteraceae bacterium | reverse complement strand
GTCCGTGCGGCAGTGCGGTGTCTTGAGGTGGTCATAACATTTGGTTCCTATCGCAGCCTGTTGTGAGAGGCCGGCAAGGCCTGCCCCAACGGCGTTAATGTACTGGATGGAGAAATCACGGTCGACAATGAAGGCCGGTACCGGCATCGAGTCAAGATGGGCAACGATTGCTCCCACGGTGTTGTTCATTCCCGCAACGATTTTGCGGAAGACCCCCTGCTGGCGGGTTTCGTCAGCCCGGATATTGAGTTTCCCCTGGATGGCGGAGTCGGCGAGCATTGCGGCATCGCTTATCAATGCGTTAATGTTTTCGATGCAAACATTCAGATTGTTCTTTATTTCGTTGAAGTCGCCTTTGTACTCATCGGTGATCCGGGGAGGAATATCGCCCTTGCTTATTCTGTCCACATATTCAGCCGATACGTTGAGTGGGCCGATGACCGCGTCCAGGGTATCGTTCATTCCCTGCACGATTTTCTGATAATCGCCCGCATGTTTGGACGCGTCCGCCCGCACGGCCAGTTTTCCCTGGACGGCGGCATCGCTGATCATGTTGACGTCATTTATGATCTCCTTAAACTTATCGACCATGTTCTTCATGGCTGAGAAAAGCTGCCCCACTTCGTCGCCGCGGCCTGTATCGACAGCAACGCTCAAGTCGCCTTCGGCAAGTTTTCTGTTGATGGCCACGGCTTCGGTTATGGGTTTTGTGATGCTGAGGCTGAGAAAGAATATGATGAAAACCGCCAATACCAGGGCGCCGGCCAGGAAGACGAGGAGAAGAATCCGGGAGGAGTGATAGGAGTCTTGGGCATCCTTGCCCGCGCTGTTCATCATGCCGCGTTCAAATTTGATGAACTTGTCGAGGGCTTCGAAATATTTATCCTGCAGGGGACGCAACTTGGAAACCAGGGCAACGGTTGCCTGTTGCTTCATATTTGTTTGAAGCAGGTCCATTATTTCGTTTCTGGACTGCGCATACTCTTTTCTGCGGTCCAATAGTTCCTTAAGGATCGCTTTGCCTTCTTCGGACCTGATTGTTTTGGCAAGCGCCTCTATATCTCCTGTGACCCGGGACTGCGTTTGGGCCGCCGCCTGGAGTTCCTTTTTGATTTCCCCGGAATCGGTCAACAGGAGGGCATCGCGTATATTCAACGCCGTATCGTCGATTCCTCGGGCTATATCGTTTGCTAGAACGGTCTTCGGCCACCTGTCGGCCCTGATCATGTTTACCGTATCGTCGAGTGCTCCGAGCCTGTTGACCGCGAAAAGGCCCATGGCGGTCATCAAAACCAGCAGCACGCCAAACGCCAGCGCCATTCTCAGTCCAATTTTCATGTTTTTAAGCATCTCTTTTCTCCAGGTCCGCCAAGCGGGTCGTTACAAATGGAAAAGCCCGGCAGGCGGGCATTTCCGGTCGGTATAATCTCTATATCGATCAAACGATATCGAGTCTTCTAAACAACTGGGCATCGCTTGCCACCTGTTCAAAGAGTGGGGCAAGCTCACCCGGCATCTTTTGAGTCTGTTCGGTGGCGAAAAACCCGCCCGGGGCGAGCGAGCTGTGAAACATTCTGATCACCTCTATCCTTTCGGCCTGCTCGAAATGGAGCAGCACGTTCTTGCACAGGATCAGGCTGAAGCCTTCGCCTATGGATTTCAGGGTAAGAAGATCGTGTCTGCGGTATTCGACGCGGCTTCGAAGAAGTTCGGATATTCTGAAGCATCCGGGGCTTTCATTTGGCTTGAAGTATTTGCCTAGAAGTTCCCCGGGCATTCTTTTGACTTCTTCTTCACGGTATATGCCTGTGCGTATTATGTCACCGAACAGGGAGCAGTCGTCCAGATCGGTGGCTTCGATGCGCAGATTTTTAAACCCGAAGCTTCCCATGTTTTCGGCAAACAGCATGGCCAGCGAATAGGGCTCCTGTCCGGTAGCACAGCCCGCATCCCAGACGCGCACGCGACTTCGACCGGAGGTGTAGGGAACCACATGCTCCACGATTCGCGCCAGGGTCTGCATGTCTCTCAGGAAGTAGGTGAAGGCCATGTTTGTTTTCCGGCAAAACTAATTGTTCAAGGTCGGTTTGTTGGGTTTCGCTTTGCTCCACCCAACCTACATTTGCTATAAGAGCTATAGGACATATAAGAGCTATAAGGCATATAGGACATATAGGGCATATAGGACATATAGGACATATAGTTCCTTAATTGATGAGGGCCTGATCTTGTTCCACACTTTGGACCAGTTTGGGCACGTCGATTATGAGCGCCACCGTTCCGTCTCCGAGAATGGTGGCCCCGGAGAGTTCCTCCACGTTGCGGAAGACCTTGCCGATGTTTTTGATCACGGTCTGGTGTTCGCCGATGACCTTGTCGACCACCAGGCCGACTTTGCCTCCCGCCGATTCGGTAATGACGATCTGTTCGACTTCCGGCGCGTTGCCGTCGATTTGAAAGCGCTCGCGGAGCCGGATGTAGGGGACGATTTCACCGCGCACGCGGGTAATGTGGCGCCCGTGTGCTCGGGCCACGTCGGCGCGGGTGAGTTCGACGCATTCCTCCACGGTGGAGAGGGGCAAAACGTAGCGCCCATCCCTGACCTGGACCAGTAGACCGTCAACGATGGCAAGGGTGAGGGGGAGCTTGAGAGTTATGGTGGTTCCCGCCCCCCTGCGGCTGGAGATATCGATGGCGCCGCGCAGGGAATCCATGCTGCGTTTGACGACGTCCATACCCACGCCGCGGCCCGAGATGCTGGTGATTTGGCCCGCGGTGGAAAACCCGGGGGCAAAGATGAGGGAGAAGACCTCTTTTTCGGATAATTCTGTTTCGGCCGCCACCAGGCCTCTTTCGATGGCCTTGGACCTGATTGCTTCCACATCCAGGCCGGCGCCGTCATCTTCTATGCGGAGCAGCACGCTGGCGCCCGAATGCATGGCCGAAAGCCGGACGGTCCCCTCGCTGGGCTTGCCGGCGGCCTTTCTGGCTTCCGGCGGCTCGATCCCGTGGTCGATGCAATTGCGGATAAGGTGCACCAGGGGATCGTTCAGCCGTTCGATGACGGTCTTGTCCAGCTCGGTTTCTCCGCCGTCGGTGGTCAGAAGGATCTCTTTACCAAGTTCGGCGGACAGATCGCGAACCAGCCGTTTGAATTTACTGAAGGTGGTCCCGATGGGAAGCATCCGGATACTCATGGTGTTGTCGCGCAACTCGGCGGTAAGGCGCTCGACTTCCTCGGATATGGACAGCAGTTCGGGATTGTCCATGGAGGCCGCCGCCTGGCTGAGGCGGGCCTGTACCGTGACCATTTCACCGACCAGATCCACCAGGGTGTCGAGCTTTTCGGCGCGCACTCGTATGCTCGAAGCCTGTTCCTCTTTAACCTGTTTGCCGCGAACCGCCTGGACATGTTCCTGCTCGGCCAGGCCCGACTCGACCATGCTTGCGTGGACCACCCCCCTGTCCACCAGCAACTCACCGATGCGCTTCTGAGAACCGAGGGCCTCCCGCAAATCTTCATTGGTAACGAGGCCGCGCTCGATCAATATTTCCCCCAGCTTCTTGGGCGGAGTTTCATCGTCTTGCATGCCGGCCGCACGGATGAGCTTGATTTCCAGCGTGCATTCATCCTCTACGAAGATGAAAACGTCTCTTATGGCATTTTCTCCCTGCGTGGTGGTCAGGATCACGTCCCAGGAGAGGTGGCATTCTTCGGGGTCAAGCTCCTCCAGGTCGGGAATGGCTTCGGTGTGGGCAACGACGCTGCAGGCCCCCATTTGCCGCAATTCGTTCAGCAGAAGGAGCGGATTTGTGCCCCGGGAAAAGATTTCGCGGTTGGGGCGGAAATTGATGCGGAATGTTTTCTCCGCCTCCTGATCTTCATATTCGGCCGGGGCTGCCTGGATCGCCTTTACGGGGGGAGCTACCGGTTTTGGGATGAGCCGCTTGAGCGAGTTTGTGATATGGGCGGTCTCCGGTGCCGAAGGTGCGGCCCCGGCATCGTCGAGCATCGAGCGTATTTGGTCTCTGGCCTGGAGGGTCAGATCGATCAGCGATTTGGTGACGCACAGTTCGTTACTGCGGACCAGGTCGAAAACGGTCTCGATGTCGTGAGTAAAGGTCGCGATGTCCTCGAAGCCGGCCATGGCCCCGGACCCTTTTATGGTATGCAGCGCCCTGAACACCCTGCCGATCAGCTCCGAGTCGCAGGGGCTTTCCTCCAGGGCAAGAAGGGACGTTTCGAGTTCGGCGAGGAGTTCGCAGGCTTCCGCCCGGTAAATTTCTCTTTGAGATTCCATCATCCCAGGACCTTTTTTACTACCGCGAGAAGTTGATCGGGTTTAAAGGG
>JARLHP010000089.1 GCA_031292195.1 Syntrophobacteraceae bacterium | reverse complement strand
TCTATGTAGCCGATCCGGCCTCTTTCATTCACAAAGGAGCTGAGAAGCCAACTCACCAGGCTTATCACCAGGGAGCCGAAGAGCGCGGAAAAAAAGCCGCTGACATAGAAGCCGGAGACCACTCCCGAGACCATCAGCAGGAGCACCGCGTTGATCACGAAGGTAAAAAGGCCCAAGGTGAGAATATTGATCGGCAGGGTGATGACGATCAGTATCGGCCGAAACAGGGCGTTGAGCACCCCCAGAACCATCGCGGCGAAAAAGGCTGAAGAAAAACTCGTCACATGAATACCCAACTTTAGGTAGGAAGTGATGATAATCGCTATTGTGAGCAGAAGCCATCTTACCAGAAGACCTTTCATTTTTTCTCCTCCTTTTGTTTTGTCACGCAGTGGCGCGGAGGAAGGCGAAAGAAAAAGGAAACCGGCACAAAAAACTCCGCGATCCCGCCCCTCCGCGCGAGGCAGACATCTATTGCAAGGCCATGGCCTTTTCCGGGCACATCTCCTGGCAGCAGAAACAACTGATGCAGACGCCGGTGTCCACAACGGGAATGGCGCCGACCATGGTGAGAGCCGAGACCGGGCATTGCTCGACGCACGTTGCGCAGCTGGTGCAAAGCTCGGGGTCCGTCCGGGGGCGAAGGACCACGCGGCTTTCGATCAACTGCTGTATATGGGGGTTGTCCGTGTTCGCCTCTCCGCCCAGGGGCGGGAGTTTGAAGCCGGGGATCGGTTTGAGTTCCCCGATCACTTCGATCGTCCCGGGGTCGAAGTCCCCAAGGCCAAGCTCGCGGGCTCTTTGAAGGAAACGCAGGCGAGCGGGGTCGCAGCCCATGAGTGCGGCAACCACCGAGTCCATCGCCACGCCGTTATCGGAGGCAAGCACCAGGCCGATGTCGCGCAGTTCGGGCGAGGCCGGCCCGTTTCCCTCCATTCCTACCACGGCGTCCATGATGAAAAGGTCGGGGACCCGCAGACGAAAGACTTCGACCAGCATTTCGTGAAAGCGCGCGGGACTGCCCGCGGCCTTGTGGAGCATGGCTTTTTGCGCGCCGGGCAAAAAACCGTAAGAGTTTTTGAGAGCCCCCGTGAGCACGGTCAGGCCGTGGGTCTTGAATTTGGGAAGGCTTATGATCACATCGGCTTCCATTACGGCCCGGGAGACGCTGACCGCCGGCATGAAAGCGGGGTCGAAGGCCACCTTGAGCGAATCGAGCCCGATGTTTTGGTACCGGCCAAGGGCCGCTTCCATCAGGCCGGTCCGGGTGAAGCTTTCCTCGTTTGCGCCGTAGCTGAACATTCCGGGGTTGTCGCCCACCACAATAGAAGCGGGGGAAAGCGTTTCGACCTTTTCCACCACGGCGCGCAGCACCGCCGGATGGGTCACTATGGCTTCGGTTGCCTCCGAGACCCTCAGCACGTTTGGCTTCAGCAAAACCTTGCGGCCCGCGATGGCCAGAGGGAAAAGCTCGAAGGCCCGGTCGACGGCCTCACGCACATTGTGATAGCCGGCGGGATGAATCATTACTTTCGGCATCTTCGGTTCTCCTTGCAACACGTCAGCTGTGCCAGTTCGGTTTGCCTTGCAGCCAACCCGAAACCGTTTGATCTATCCAGCCTTCAAGAGGGCGGGCCAGGTAGAAAGTGGGGCGCAGGAGGTCGTCCGCAGGTGAGATAATCCCTTCTTGCACGGCTGCGGCGGCCAGGGCCGTATGGGGGTAAATCCGAATTCCGGTCGTGACCTTCATCGCTTCCAGTTCGAGAGAAGCGGCGAACTCGAAGCTCTCCTCGACGGTTTGCCTCGTTTCCCCCGGCCCTCCCAGCAGAAGAAACCCCATTCGTTTTATGCCGTATTTGTGTAGAAGCGTGGAAACGGCGCGCACATCCGCAGGCTGGAATCTCTTGTTCATCGAGCGCAATATCTTTTCGGAGCCGCTTTCAAAACCCAGGCTCACTTCCACGCACCCCGCCCGGGCCATGCTTTCGACCAGTCCCTCATCGATCAGCCAGGGATAAAGAATACAGCTCCACTCGATTGCCAGCTTTCGGGCGCAAAGACAATCGCAAAGCTTGCGGGCATAGGAGGGCGGAAAATTGAAAGTATTATCGACGAAGAAAAAATGCGAAAAGCCCGCTTCGACGAACCGGCAAATCGAATCCACGGCCATTTCAGGGGACCTCTTTCGCAAAATGGGACCCTCTATGGCCGCGGTCGAACAGTAGCTGCATCTCATGGGGCAGCCTCTGCGGGTCTGGAAGGGAAGCCGTATCTTCTGAGCGCCGAATCGGGTGGGAAATGGGAAGAGGCCGTTCGGAACGGGGATCGGCAGGTCGTCGAGCTTTTGGAAACCCCCGGTCCGCACGCCGGCGCGGGAACCGGCCAAAAGGAGGTTTGGAATGTCCGAGACGTCTTCCTTGCGGGAAAGTCTGTCCAGGAGCATCACAAAAGCCGCTTCCCCCTCGCCCTTTAGCCCCATGTCCGCTCCCAGGAAGGCAAGAGCGCTTCGCGGGAAAATGGAGTAGCCCGCGCCCCCCAGCACGATGGGGACCGAGGTGAGGGCGCGGCAGGCGTCGACCACCCTTTTTACCGGTTCAAGGAGGAACTTGGGGGCATTCCTGTGCTGATCGTCGATGTTTCTGACCGAAATGCCGATGACCTGGGGATCAAAACCCGTAAAGGCCCCTTCCCGGTCGATTTTTTCGAAATCCTCGCCACTCATGAGGTTCAAAAACCGGACCTCGTGGCCCGCCCGCTCGGCGGCGGCCGCAACGCAGGCCAGACCCATGGGCAAAACGGGCATCTGAAGCTGCTCGGTGTTGGCCGAAATGAGAAGTGTACGCATGGACAGCCCCTTCCTGGTATTCTTTGCCGGGCGATAATGGTAACATTTTTCGAAAACATGCAGACAGAAAAACATCTCATAACCACAAAGGACACGAAGCTCACGAAGAGGGCCTCCATGAGAGCCGGCCCCGTATTTCCTCCTTCGCGCTCTTCCTCTTTTCGTGGTGAAAAGAGGTTTGCATGTTTTTTTGGAAAACAGGCGGCGATATGGTATAAATTTCGCCGGAACGTAACCCCAACCCGGGAAAGGAGCCAGACCAGCTTCGATGAAAATCGCATACTTCAGCATGGAAATAGGCCTCACTGAGAATATTCCCACCTACAGCGGGGGCCTTGGCATCCTGGCGGGCGACCATATCAAATCGGCAGCCGATCTGAATATTCCCCTGGTCGCCGTAACGCTCCTGTACAAACGGGGCTATTTCATCCAAAGCATTAGCCCCTTTGGCGAACAGGAAGAGATGTATCCCTATTTCGACCCGCGCGCTTTCATGGAGCCCCTTCCGTTTAAAGTGAAGGTAAGACTCGAAGGGCGCGACGTGCAGGTCGGCGTTTGGAAGCATAACGTTATCGGAATGCACAACAGCAACGGGCAGTCGCGCGTTCCGGTCTATTTCCTGGATACCGATCTACCGGACAACGCCCCCGCCGACCGGCTCATTACGCAATATCTCTACGGCGGAGACCAGCACACGCGGATATCGCAGGAAGCGATTCTGGGAATAGGCGGCTATCTGGCGTTCAAGCGCCTCGAGCCCAATATCACCACCTATCACATGAACGAAGGACACGCGGTTTTCCTCACCCTGGCCATGCTTAAAGATTTGGGCGGAGACGCCGAGCAGGTGAAGTCCCGGTGCGTATTCACCACCCACACGCCCGTTCCCGCCGGCCATGACAAATTCGGCTACGACCTTGCGGAGAAGGTGATCGGCGAATACCTGCCGCCCAATCTGAAGCAACTGGCGGGAGAAGACATTCTCAACACCACGGTGCTGGCCCTCAACTTGTCGCGGGCGGCAAACGGCGTGAGCCAGCTGCACGGAGAAATCTCCCGGCTGATGTTTCCGGGCTACAACATCGGCCACATCACCAACGGGGTGCACCACATCAGCTGGACGGGCCCCGAGTTCAAAAATCTCTACGACAAGTATATCCCCACCTGGCGAAACGACCCGCAGCAACTGGCCGACATTTCGCACATTCCGGACAGCGAAATTGTGGAAACCAAAAAGCTGGCCAAAAAACGGCTCATCAGCTACATTAATTCCCTCTCCGATGCCGGGTTTACCGACGAACGGCTAACGATCTGTTTTGCGCGGCGCGCCGCCTCCTACAAGCGCGCAACGCTCATTTTCAGCGACCTGGAATTTCTCTTCAATCTCTCCTACGACCGCGTCCAGTTCGTTTTCGCCGGCAAGGCTCACCCCCAGGACTCGGCTGGAAAAGAGCTGATCAAGCAGGTAGTAAATATCGGCAAGCAATACGAAAGTCAGCTCCGGCTGGTCTTTGTCCCCAACTATAACATCTGGGTGTCCTCTCTTATGACCACCGGGGCCGACGTCTGGCTCAACACGCCCCGCCGTCCCAGGGAGGCCAGCGGTACGAGCGGCATGAAGGTCTGTTTCAACGGCGGCGTCAACATGAGCGTGCTCGACGGATGGTGGCGGGAAGCCTGCAATAACCGGGTGAACGGGTGGGCCGTGGGCGACGATGAAGACCAGGACGACCAGGCGGCGGCCGACGACCTGTATCAGGACCTGGAAGACATGGTCACCACCTATTACGCCAACCCCCGGAAGTGGCTGTCCATCATGAGGCATTCCATCTCCGACATAACCCCTTACTTCAATACCCACCGGATGGTGCTGGAGTATTATCGAAACTATTACAGGTGAGTAAGATACATCTTGAAAATATAGCCGTTGTGCTGGTCGAGCCGCATTACCCGGAAAACATCGGGGCCGCGGTTCGGGCGGCCAAAAACATGGGCGTTTCACGGGTCCTGACCGTTAATCCGTCCGGGTGCGATCTCACGCGTATTTTGAAGACCGCCACGCACCACGCCCAGGACCTCGTCCTGGACATCGAAGTCCACGAACGGCTCGAAGAGGCGCTAAAACCGTTCCAATACGTGGTTGGAACTACCGCCAGACAAGGTTCTCACCGGCAGTCGGTCCGAAATCCCCGGCAGCTTGCCCTGGATCTCATACCCATAAGCCGCAGGAACCAGGTGGCCCTTCTTTTCGGCCCCGAAGCGAGCGGACTGGCCAACGAGCATATCCGGTACTGCGACGTGCTGGTTACCATTCCCACGGCCGAATTTACCTCCATAAACCTGGCCCAGGCGGTCATGATAATGGTCTACGAGATTTTTACGGCCGCCTCCGAGAAAAAGGAGCACTTCGTTCCCCGCCTGGCTAGCCGGTTCGAACTCGAGTCGATGTACGCTCACCTCAAGGAAACGCTTACCAATATCAGTTTCCTGAGCGCCGAGAATCCGGATTACCGGCTGGAGAGCATCAGGCGTTTTTTCAGCCGAATGCAGGTGCGGGGGCGCGACGTGCAGCTCATTCGGGGGATTTGCCGGCAGATCGAATGGTATGCGGCACATCGCGGAGGCAAAAAGTAGGTGGCGAAATGATGGCGGAACAAGAATCCAGAAACCTGGCGGCACTGACTTGGATCGGCGCTATTTTCTTCGCCTTTATTCCACCCTTGATTGTCTATTTAATCAAAAAAGATGACCCCTATATCCAAGACCAGTCCAAAGAAGCACTGAACTGGTCCATTACAGCATTATTGGCCCATGCGGCAGGTATAATTTTGACATTTATCCTGATAGGCATATTCGTATTGGCAGCTGTTGGCATCTGCCATAT
>JARLHP010000088.1 GCA_031292195.1 Syntrophobacteraceae bacterium | reverse complement strand
GGAAGGAGCCCGTAGGGCGACTGGAGTTTCCCCCTCCACCGGCCGCCCATTCTGATTCTCGACGGCCCCGAGGCTTTGTTCGAAATCAATTTTATCGACGAGCGCAATCGAAGGAACCCGGGCCCATCCGGCCGGAGCCCCGCGCAGCTCGATGCCGGGATGCGCCCGGCATATCGCCTGTTTTACCCCTGTCGGTTCTCCTGGCTCGCGCCCCTTTTTCCCTTCGAGGTGATTTGTCGCCTTGCCCAACCCTGGTGTTCGAGAGTCTCTCCAAGGAGCCCTTATCTTGCTTAATTGGGACTAAGGAGACGACGGGGAGTCATGAAGGCTCTGCGAGGAGGTCGACGTCATCGCCTCAACGGCACAGATGATAATCTCCCCGTTTTCACCTATGCGGTCAATTTGGATCCGGGCATGTGCTGATGATCTCTTTCGTAGACGGCATTGTCCCGAACAATCGCAAAGATTATGCGCAGAGCCTTTCTGCACATGGCGATCAACGCTTTTATCCTGGGCATACCTCTGTCCACCATTTGCCGATAGTGACCGTGCAAAATTCCCTCGGTCTTCACCATATTGACAACTGCAAAAAAAAGAATTTTTCTGAGATAAGAACGACCCCGTTTGGAGATCCGCCTCTGACCTTTTTTGCTGCCAGAGCTTATTTCATAAAGATCCAGGCCTGCCAATTTCATTATCTCGGATATCGTAGTAAACTTTCCAAAGTCGCCCACCTCGCCTATCAGGCCTGCGGTCATCACCTCGCCCACCCCTTTTATGGAAAGAATGCTCCGGCTGCAGGGAACCTGCTCCAGATATTGCCTCATTTGATTTTCCACGCCCTCTATAAAATTTGATTCACTGCGTATCCTAAAAACAAGATGATTGATTTCCAACAGGATTGCGTCCCTGCCTTCGCGAATTCCCACCGATTCTTGTGCCCCCGCAAAGATCAGCCTTGCCTGCTCTTCTCCCAGTCTCCCCCGGCTTACTTTCCCGAGGATTGCGCGCAAACCCTCGACGCCCAGGGAAAGGATGCTCTCTGGAGTGGGAAAGTTTTCTATAAGGTGGAGAGCCGTCTTGGACATCATATTCTTTACGGTCCAGCAAAGCTCGGGGAATACGACAAAAAGCAGATGCTGCAACTGATTGCTCAGGGCCGTCCGAGCCTTCACGGCCCGCTCTCTGGCCTGGCTGAGTCTTCGCAGTTCCGCAGCGGGGCCCTCGGGGATGACCAGCGTCAGGGCGTGCCCCAGCGCAATAACGTCGGCTATTACCCTGGGATCCTTCTCGTCGGTTTTGTTCGGCGAATTGCCGGTCAACTCCTTCAGCCTCTTGGTGTGCATCGGATTGATTTGAACCAAACGCGCCTTTTTCCCCCTCAAGAAATGGATCAACGGCTCGGCGTAAGGCCCGGTGGATTCAAAACCCACCACAATAGCTTCCAAACCGTGTTTTTTCTCGAACTCAACGAGCCTGGTCCAAAAAACCTCAAATCCGCTCCGAAAATTGTGGAATGCAAAGGGTTTTATGTCCTGACCGTCCGGCGCTCTGAAATAGCCGTAATTTATCTTTTTGCCGACGTCAATCCCTGCGATCAGCGTATCCCCGTTGACCTTTCCGAGCTTCTTTGATTTACTTTGTCCCACGGCTGTATTCCCCCTTTGAGTTGTGTTAACCAACTTGCCATTGGCTCAAATCAAAGTGGGTACAGCCGTTTCCCTTCAAATGCAACGGCTCTCTGGAATATAGCAAGCTCTGTGCCTCAGTGGTAGATTTTCTTTTAAAGCCAGAGGTAACCATAAGAGCCCACCACAGCCCTTCATGTTAGCTCGGAACACCCAAATCTATGAAAAGGTGTTCCAGGGGTTTTATTTTCAGAGCAGTTATTCATGTCGCCCCGGGACACCCGGAAACCGCGAAAAGTCCGTGGTTTGGGCTTGGCAATCCCGGCTGGCGGTCCCACCGCCCGGAGTTTCGTGCGATTGCGCCGTTCGGACTCCGCCTTTTGATGGAATTTTTTCCAGCGGTAAAGTATCATTAAAACGGTTAGATTATAAACCGGCGTTTTAGAAGGAGCATGGAAATGGCTGATGAAAACTCGAGTAGCACAGGTTACCAGAAGATGCCGGTCAGCCGGCTGGCCCCGGGAGAGATGGGTGTTTTGCTGGCCCGGGCCGGCGCTGGCAAGACCGCGGTTCTTACCCAACTTGGGCTGGGATACCTTCTTGACCGGGAACCTGTGCTCCATGTATGCGTCGATGTTACACCGGACAAAGTCAAAGTCTGGTACTCCGAACTTCTGAGGGACATTTTCGCCAAGTCCCCGCAGTGCAACGTATCAGAACTGCAGCATTCCGTCGAGCCCCTGAGATTCATAATGTCGTTTCTCAACCAGACCTTCAGTCCGGAAAAACTGGAAACGGGCATAGACAACCTCAGGAGTCAGGCCAAGTTCGATCCCGCGGTGATCATCCTGGACGGCTTGGACTTCGGGCGGGAAAGGGGCCTTTTTGAAAAAATAGCAGACCTTGCCCGCAGGCAATCCACGCCCGTTTGGGTTTCCGCCAGGTCTCACCGCCACATTCCCGATGTTAATGAAAGAGGGATCCCCTATCCCATCGATGCCATGGACGATCTGTTCAGCTCGATTTTTGTCCTCGAAAACGATGACGCCGTCATAAGGCTCAAGGCGCTAAAGGAAAAGGGAAGCTACGGTCCGGACCGTGCCGATATTGTTCTTGACCCCATAACTTTTCTGCCGCCCGGGTAAATGGTTTTATGCGCCGCGGCCGGCAAGGCCGCGGGCGGTGATGAGGTTCGCACTGCGCTTATGGATGAAGATCTGGTTTGCAGCCTGACGCGACAGGTAAAACAAGAGGTAGTGGAGAACTATCTGCTGGAGCGTCGCCTGATCGAGCTTCAAACCGAACACCTCAACTCGCTGGCCGGCGCCGCGATCAAACAGGCGCACGCGGTCGGTCTGCGATTGGCACGAGTTTCAAGCCTCATGGTCGAGCCTGAGATGCGGCGCAGGCTCGATGAAATACTGGGGCTCGATCCCTCCGGCTTCTGGTGTTCGTGTCTTGAAGCAAGATTCCGGGGGCAGGTGCGCTTTATTTCGGCCAGAGCGCTCACCAAGAACGCCAAATTTCGCAAACTGGTCCTTGAGTCCTACAGCCGGCTTTATTCCTGGATGAGCCAATATGAAAAAGCCTATACGCAGATGGTCGAGGAGTGCGCCGCGGTCAACCGGAACATAGATGGTTTTCAAAAGAATTTCGACCTGATGTGCATAGTCAATTTCCTGAGAGGCCTGGACACCGTGGGGATCGAGAGGAAAAAAATTCTGGGGGAAAATTTTACCGCCCAGGAAATGGCCGCCCTGGATCAAAACCTCTACATCCGCCCCGTATCGGTGGAAAAATTAAATGTTCCGCTCCCTCTGCATCTCCCGGCGCCCGAGGCGATCAGGGGAAAACTATCCACTCTGGCCGATCAGGTATTTGCGAGCTACCCCGAAAAAATTAGAAAAATCCTCGTATAACCGCGCCCTCCGATCTTTGCCGCCCGCTTTGGGCCTGAATTTACGATTTGACGCTTTGCCGGTTTCGGTATATCTCTCTCGTCGCTTGCGGATTTGTCCGTTAGCAGTTACACTCAAGGCAAGAGTTTGCCCCGCGGGGGCCGATCCCGGATGCCAAGCGGATCATCTTCTCATTATCGCATCGCCGGGCCGGCCCCCGAGGCTTGCACGCTCCAGGCGATAACGACTGTGGATTGTGGAGGAGAGTTGGTAAGAATAGCCACTCGCAAGAGGTTCTGGTTCGCCGCTTTGGTCGGCGTTGCCATCTTGATATATACCCTGAAGCATGCCAACCTGCACCGGTTCGTGGAAAACTTTGGAGATATAAAGCCTTTCTGGGCCTTTATCGTGGTTGTCTCGGCCTTCTTGAGCTATATCTGCATCGCCGGCGTTCTAAAAAAGCTGCTCCGGGGGATAAGTCTGCCCGTCTCGTTCGGGGCTTGTTTCAAGATCACGCTCCTGTCGAACACGCTCAATTCCCTCATGTCGATGGCCGGACTGAGCGGGGTTGCCGCCAAGGTCTACCTGCTCTCACGCGAAGACATCCCGCCCAGCAATACCCTTTCGGTTTCGATCATCCACGGCTTTCTGACCAACACCATAGCCGTTCTGTTCATCTACCTGGGATTTTTCTATCTCTACAGCCAACACCAGATAACCGACCGTAAAGAGGTGCTCTTCGGTGTGATGGTGCTGCTGGTGGCGTTCCTGTTAACCTTTGTGACCATCCAGACAATCATCCACGAGGGGTTTCGCACGAAGTTGTGGCATCTGGGGATCAGGGCGGTGACCGCATTTTGCGCCAGGATTTCAAAGCCCCACTGGATCCGGATGGAAAGGGCCGAAGCTTTTTTTGAAAACTTCAACGGCAGCCTCAACCTGATCATGCGCAACCGGGGGGTGCTCCTTGCCCCGGCCACTCTCGCTCTTTTCGACTGGCTCTTCATGTTTCTGTGCCTGAAGTTTTCCTTTGTCTCCATCGGCTACCCGGTGGGCAACAAGGTCTTGATGGTCGGGTTTTCGGTCGGCCTTTTCACCAGCATGTTTTCCCTCACACCCGCCTCCATCGGCCTGATGGAAGGTTCCATGGCCGGCGCTTTCTACCTCATGGGACTCGATTACGACCTGGCGCTTCTGGCAATTCTCATCTACCGCGTAGCCTACTATTTCCTTCCCATCGGAGTGAGCGTTCTTTTCCTCAAACGTTTCTTCCCGGGCACCGACCTGGCGAACCGGGGCAAGGAATTCACGAAGGCATAGGAAAGTCCTCAAGGTTCCCACCGCGTCCCCATCGAATTCTAACTGCTTATTATTATTAGTATATGCGTTTGTTTTTGCAAATATCTCTCCTAGATCCCTTCCATTTTCCCCAAACGAGCTTAGGTTGGCTCTAGCGGGATTTCAAAAATGTGGGCTTTTTTGTCCCATTCCCTGAACGAAACGGGTAGACAAATATTTCAATCCAGGCGTCATTAAATAAGTGACTGTGATTATTATAGTATTATGTCTTGGAGGCTCTCATGAAAGCCGGGAGTGATGAATTTAAAAAGTCCGTGGAAGAGTTGATCCAACGATCAGGGTCGCAAACCGTTATGTGGGAAGGCAGCATGCGGGATTATCTGGCATTGGTCGGCGAGAAGCCGGTAATAGCTCAGAGCGCGCCTGCTCGAATATACGATATGATCGCCTCCAAAGGAACGACCGCTCCCCAGGTGTCGCTCAAACTTCCCCATTACGAGGACCTGGTTTCATACAACTTTTTTTCGGAGGAGATTTTCGGAATCGAGGAGTCTCTGCACGACTTGGTGCGTTTTTTCAGGGCCGGGGCCAATCGCACCGAGACGGGCAAGCGTATCCTGATCTTGGTGGGTCCGGTGTCCTCGGGCAAATCGACCATAGCGACGTTACTAAGAGCGGGACTGGAAAAATTGGAACTTCCCATCTACGCCGTCAAGGGTTGCCCGATACACGAGGAACCCCTCCATTTGATCCCTCGTTCTCTGCGAGCTGAATTTGAAAATCTTTTGGGGGTAAACATTGAAGGCGACCTTTGCCCGGTGTGCAAATGGAGACTGGAACACGAGCCCGGGCAGGCGGGCCCCGGGGGACGGTTCAGCTGGCAGGACATGCCGGTCGTGCAGATAGCCCTTAGCGAGCGCGACCGGGTGGGTATCGGTACTTTTCAGCCATCCGATCCTAAAAACCAGGACATTTCGGAACTCATCGGTCATGTCGATCTGGGCAAAATAACCAAATACGGTGAAGCGCATCCTTTGGGGTATAAATTCGATGGCGAGATCGAGATCGCCAATCGGGGTCTTATAGAATACATCGAAATTCTAAAATGCGACATAAAGTTTCATTACGTGCTGATTACGGTCGCTCAGGAACAGTTGATCAAGGCCCCCGGGTTTCCGCAGATATACATCGACACGGTAATCCTCAGCCACACCAACCAGACGGAGTTTGACAAGTTCAAGGCCAGCCGGGAAAACGAAGCGCTCCACGACAGGATGTACCCCATCTATGTGCCCTATAACCTGAAGATCAAAGACGAGGTCTCGATTTACCGAAAACTGACCGAAAGAAGCGAGTTCCACGGGAAAGTGCACCTCGCGCCGCTGACTTTCGAAACGGCGGCCCTGTTCGCCGTGTTGACCCGCCTGTGGCCCTCCGGCCTGTGTCCGGAACTGGTCAAGAAAGCGAAGTACTACGACGGCCAGGTCATAATGGAAAAGGAAAAAGACCCGGTGAGCGTGAACAAGATGCGTCTGGAGGGCCGGGAAAGGGCCGAGGGGATGAGCGGCATAAGTCCGAGGTTCGTCATGAACGCCATAAATATCGCGCTGGGCTCGGCCCTTGATGCGACCGGCTGCATAAACCCGGTGGATATCATTCGGGCTCTCACCCACCAGTTCGAGCACCACATCGGCTTTACGGACGAGGAGAAATCCCGGTACCTCGAGCTGCTAAAGGGGGAAAAGGGAAGCGCGCTTTCCGAATACCGGACCGAAGCAAGGCGCGAGGTGAACCATGCTTTTCTATTTGCCTACGAAGATCAGGCCCGGGCGCTTTTTGAAAATTATATGAAAAACGCCGTCGCTTATTGTCTGAAACGCAAAACGATAGACCCTGTCACCCAGGAGGAGCAGGACTCCGATGAAAAGCTGATGCGCTCCATCGAGGAGATGATCGGCATATCCGAACTGGCCAAAAGGGAGTTCCGGCAGGGACTTTTCGTGTTCAAGTCCGATGCCCTTGACCGGGGAGAGCAGTTCAGCTTCGATACCTATCTTCCCCTCCAGGAGGCCATTGAAAAGAAACTGATGGCCGATCTTCGCAATATTGTCTCGCTCACCCTGGCCGATGAGGGTCTGAAGGGAGATCCCAAAAAGCAGAAGCGCAGGGAAGACGCCCTGTCCAAGTTGATGGAGAAGGGGTATTGCGAGGTGTGCGCCAATAACCTGCTCCATTTCGTAGGGGAGATGTTGAGAAAGGAGGGGTAGCGCGATGGCGGTGTTAAAACCCGACTACGAATCGATCTCTCGAGGGACCACCGACGCGGCCCGGCATCGCGAGAAGATTAAGCAGGCCATAAAGAGGAATCTGCCCGACATCATAAGCGACGAAGCGATAATTACCAGAAGCGGCGATCAACTGGTGCGGGTGCCGGTTCG
>JARLHP010000009.1 GCA_031292195.1 Syntrophobacteraceae bacterium | reverse complement strand
GTCGCGGCTGGAAGCCGCTCCTACAGAGCAAGGCGTCTCCACAAAACTATTCTCGGATAGTCTCCTAATGGAGGTATATGAGCGTGCTCACCGTAATAAGTCAGTTTAAACTGCCAAAGCCGGTCACCATTGAAGAGGCTCGGAAAATCTTTCTGGGCACTGCCCCCAACTACAGGGATTTTCCCGGTCTCGTTCGAAAGTACTATCTGTTGTCTCAAGACGGCAGAACGGTTGGAGGTGTTTATCTCTGGAATTCCAAAGAGGAGGCGGACAAGCTGTATACCGAGGAGTGGAAGAGCTTTGTCAGATCAAAGTACGGGGAGGCGCCCACGCTGCTCTACTTCGAATGTCCTGTTGTGGTTGATAATCTCTCGCATGAACTCATCACGTAGAAGGTGGCGGCAACCCTTTCACCGAATCTGTGAGAGGCTTTTCATTTAATGCCGGACCCGTGGTCCGACCGACGCATGGAGGGCATCGATGGATACTGTTAGCGGTAGTTGGCTGGAAAAGATTATTTCGGATTTCGTCCAGGATTCACCTGAGAACTCCCTGAAAATGGAAACGGAGGAAAAGGCCTTCGACGAGGTTCTTGTGGGTTTCTCATCCGGGGGGGATCCGCTCTACGACACCTATAAGGACGTGGTGGGCGAGGACCACTGGACGCCGCTCGAAGCCCTTTCGAAGAAATTTCCCGATTTGCGGGCGGCCCCGGGGGACCTTACGGTCATAAGCTGGGTGCTTCCCCAGCGGGGCCCCACCAAAGAGGACAATCGAAAGGAATCGTTTTATCCGTCCAGGCGATGGGTGCAGGCCCGCTTCCCGGGGGAGGAATTCAACAGCGCTCTGCGTAACCATGTCGTGCGGGAACTGGCCCTCAGAGGCATACAATCGGTTGCCCCCCTGCTTCTTCCGGAATGGAAATGGGTGAAATCCTCAAAATTCGTCTACACCTCCTACTGGTCGGAACGCCATGCGGCCTATGCGGCGGGACTGGGTACCTTCGGCCTGTGTGACGGCCTCATCACTGCTAAGGGGAAAGCCCATCGGGCCGGTTCGGTGGTCGCAAACCTGAAGGTCTCGCCCTCCCCAAGGCCCTACCAGGACCATCACGCCTACTGCCTTTTCTTTTACGACGGCGCCTGCACCGGCTGCCAAAAACGCTGTCCGGTCGACGCCATCACTGAAAATGGCCACGACAAGGTTAAATGCTGGGATCACGCCGGAGGGACCTGCGCTAAGTTCGTAAAGGAAAATTATGGTTTTGACGGCTACGGGTGCGGGCTCTGCCAGACGGGAGTGCCGTGTGAATCGGGGATCCCCAAAAAGATCCTGAAATCGATGGAAGGGCGCCAAACCCCGTGAGGACTGCACGGAGAGTCACTGCGGATGGCGACGGACTCTCCGAAAAGCGCTCCCCGGGGCTTCTCCGGCTACCCCGGTTTCACGCCCCGCACAAGCGCCCGGACGCACGCCATCCGTATCCTGCCGTCCGGTTGCAGAGAGGCGTTGAAGCCGCGTCCGCCCTCGCCTGCCAGAAGGCGGCGCCGGACGTTTTCCTTGGAGTCGGCGGGAGTGCCGCGATCGAACCACTCGTCGAAATCGAGCACAAAGGATTCCTCACGCAACCCGATGTCTTCCAGTCCAACGGATGCAAACAGGTCGGCCAACTCGCCGGAAGTCAGGTTTCGGGTGTGCGTTTTGTCGCGCGAGACTTCTATTGCCTGGTGAAAAGCGGCCCGCCTGCTGTTTGTATCCCTAATGTGGTCGCTGGCCACCATTACCCCGCCGGGTCTTACCAGCGCGGCCTGACGCGCCAGGAACTCCCGGGGTTCGACCGTGTGATGCAACACATAGCGGGAAATAGCGGCGTCAAAGGGCGCCAGCCCGTCCAGGGCTTCATCGAAGACCGATACCTGGAGAAATCGCGCCTTATCGCCTCTATCGGCGCAACGCCCTCGCGCCCGTTCGATCATTTGCCGGGAAAGGTCCACCCCGACCACCCGAAATCCCGCGTCGAGCAACACCCTGCTGACCAGTCCGGGCCCGCACCCGGCATCCAGGACGCAGGCCCCGTCGGGAAAGTCCGCATACCGGATCAACCGGGCAAGCGTCACCGGATCGGTCTGCACCGGCGCACGTTCAAACCGGGCGGCCTGCCCGTCAAAGGCCCGGGCCAGATCGTGCTCGTGATTCATTGAGTCTTTCCTTTCCCCCGGTTGACACGGGCATTCGAATGAATTCTTTTTCCAACCATTGGACCATTTGGGGTTCGATGATAAATCAACGGAGGTCAAAATGAGCCTGGTTAACATCGATCATGAATTGTGCAACCGTGACGGCAAATGCATGGCGGTCTGTCCTTCCGCTCTTTTCCAAAAAGACAGTGAAGGGTACCCCGAATTTCGACAGCCGGACAGGGAAAACTGCATTGGTTGCGGCCACTGTGTGGCGGTTTGCGAGACGAATGCCCTGCGTCATGAGAGCCTCCCGGTGGGAAATTACCCGCCTATCGGTTCGCTCCCCCTGCCCTCGGCCCCTGAAGTGGTCAATCTCCTGAAGTGCCGGCGTTCCGTAAGGGAATTTCGCAATACGGAGCTACCCGACGCACTGCTCGAAGAGACAATCGACGCCGCTCGCTGGGCGCCATCGGCGGTCAACCAGCAGCCTTCTCACTGGCTGGTAATCAGGGACCGGGAAGAACTCAGGCGGCTTGCCGGCCTCATGGTCGACGGCCTCCGTAAAGCCCGCCATCTGGGGCCGGTCTACTCTACCTTTGTCGAAAGGTGGGACAGGGGAGAGGACCCCATCCTGCGCAACGCACCCTGCCTGGTCGTTGTCCATGCCTCGGATCAATGGGCCTGGAGTCCGGTGGATTGCGTCATAGCCCTCTCCCAGTTCGAACTGGCGGCCCGGGCCAAAGGCTTGGGCTGCTGCTGGTCGGGTTTTCTTATGAAGATGGCCCGCGAATTTCCTCCCGTAAAGGAAGCCCTGCGCCTGCCGGAAGGCCATGGGGTCCATGGGGCGCTGATGGTCGGATGGCCTCGTTACGCCTACCACCGGTTCCCTCCGCGAGCCGAGGCGCGGATAACCTGGCGATAAGAAAAAACCGGGTCTTTTTCGCTTCCACGTCCGAAAACGGCCAGATTTTAATTGGAAAATTTTTTATATATTACTCATGAAACTCGATGCAAACATATGCTATCAGGCCCTTCTCACCCGTGACGCGCGCTTCGACGGCTGCTTTTTTGTGGGCGTGGCCACAACCGGAATCTACTGCCGGCCCGTTTGCCCCGCAAAACCGCCCGCCGGCCGCAACTGCTCATTTTTCCCCAGCGCGGCGGCCGCTGAAGCGGCCGGTTTCCGGCCATGCTTGAGGTGCCGCCCGGAACTGGCGCCGGGTGCGTCCAGTATCGAGGCCAATGCAAACCTTGCCCGCCGGGCCGCGGACCTGATCGAGACCTCCATTCCGGAAGGGTGGCGCCTCTCCGGCCTGGCGGACCGGTTGGGGGTTACCGACCGCCATCTGAGGCGGGTCTTCCGCGCCGAACTGGGGGCCTCTCCCCTCCAGTTCGCTCAAACCCACCGGCTTCTCCTGGCAAAGCGGCTGCTTACCGATACCAGCCTTTCCATCACCGATGTGGCCATGGGGAGCGGATTTTCAAGCATCAGGCGGTTCAATGCCCTCATGAAGGACCACTACAGGATGAGTCCCACCGACTTTCGCCGCAAATCGGGTGAAGCCCCGGGTTCGGATGTGATCTCGCTTCGGCTCGGCTACCGGCCTCCCATGGCGTGGGAGGAGCTGCTCGCCTTCCTGGGGGCCCGGGCCGTGGAAGGAGTGGAGTCGATCTCCAACGACCGCTACCGAAGAAGTGTGGGCGTGGAGGCCGGAGGGCGCCTGCTGTGCGGTTGGATAGAAGTCATTTGCTCCAATCCTCAACCCCTCCTGGAGGTCGTGGTGGGTGGTCCGCTGCTCACGGCCATCCCCCGGGTACTTGCGGGCGTAAAGCGTCTTTTCGACCTCTCGGCCCACCCGGTTGCAATCGCTTCCGTCCTGGGCCCCCTCGCCCTTGACAGGCCGGGCCTGAGGGTCCCCGGGGCTTTTGACGGTTTCGAGATAGCGGTGCGCGCCATCCTGGGGCAACAGATCAGTGTCAAGTCGGCCTCTACCCTGGCGGCTCGCTTCACCCGGGCCTTCGGCGAGCCGGTTGACACCCCTTTCCAGGAGATCCGCCGCCTCTTCCCGAAGCCCGCCAGGATCGCTGATTGCACAGTGCCGATGATCACCGCCCTCGGCATCACCTCCCGGCGGGCGGTATCGCTTATCGCCCTGGCCGGGGCGGTTGCCGACGGCTCGCTCCGCCTCGATGCCGGGGCACACATCGAAGAGACGCTAAAAGCCCTGCTGGACCTTCCCGGAGTCGGGATCTGGACCGCTCAATACGTGGCCATGAGGGCCTTGGCCTGGCCGGACGCTTTTCCCCATTCCGATTACGGTGTGATGAAAGCCCTGCGGGAAACCAGCCCGGCCAGGGTGCTGGCGATGGCGGAGAAGTGGAGACCCTGGCGGGCTTACGCCGCCATGCACCTCTGGGCAGGGCTTAAAGGAGGATCGGGCCATGAATGCCTACACCACGTTTGACAGCCCCCTGGGACGGATTCTCCTCGTCTCGGACTCCCATCACCTGACCGGTGTCTATTTCCGGGGCCAAAAGCATGAACCCCTGTTCGCTCGCGCTCCCGGCTGGAGATCGGAACCCGATTCGCCCATCTTTTTGGACACGGCCGCGCAGCTGGGCCAATACTTCGCCGGAAGGCGCAAAGAGTTCGACCTCCCAATCCACCTCACCGGGACCCCCTTTCAGAGGAAGGTATGGGACGCGCTCCGGGAGATTGCCTTCGGGGACACCCTAAGCTATGCGGAACTGGCCGGCAGGGCGGGAAATGTTAAGGGTGCGCGCGCGGTCGGGGCGGCGGTGGGCCGAAATCCCATTTCGGTAATCGTGCCTTGTCACAGGGTGATCGGTAGCGCGGGCTCTCTTACGGGGTATGCGGGAGGGCTGGAACGAAAGCGCGCCCTGCTCGATCTCGAGGCGACGGTTCTGTCCGAAAATCCTCCCGACCGTGAGGGTCTTTGAGGTAATAAATCGCAGCCCCCCCCGTTCCCGTCCATGTTGTTGAGTTAAGCGACTCAACTGGAATCGGTGCTGCTCTTTTCGAGCCACGATCATGATCCCGGAGGGATCAAAGCCATTAGCCGGGGGTTGAGGCCGGAGGGCCGATACCCCCGGAAAGGAACGAAAAGAAGGAGACGACCCCGTGAGGGGTCGCAGGTCAAGTGGTGCTCAGACAGGCGGGAAAAGCTTGGAATTTCTTAACTCAACAGCGTTGGGGACTGCCCGGGGCTGTCGGGAGATCAGCAATTGCCTGGCGCAAGCCAGGGTGTCGGTCCCACAGCTCTCCAGACCGGCGATAAGATCATCGAGCCCATCCGCGCCACCCTTTCCGATCTCCGCTTCGAACTCAACAGCAGCCTTCTGCAGCCCGACCGCCGAAAGATTTCCGGCGGCGCCTTTCAAAGAATGCACCAGCAGGCCCGCCTGAGCGAGGTCCCTATTGCGCCATGCCGCCCGTATTCCGGGAAATTGGTTTTGCAGCATTTCCACAAAATCCGGCAAAAGCGAGAAATAAAGAGACTCGTCTCCACCGAGCCTTTCGATAGCTGCTCCAACATCGAGGCAGGAAAAGGGCTCCCACCGAACCTCCGCCCCGTCGGGTTTGTCCCCTTCTCCGGTCTTATTTTCAGCTGCTCCGACACCGACGGAGGCTGGTTCGCAACCCCCAAGCCGGTGGTCCAAAACCTCCGCCGGCTTGACCTCACTCAGGGATGAATCCGATTTGATGCGGTTGGCAAGCTCCAGCCCATCCATCTCCCCCGGGACCATGTCCAGAATGGCTAAATCGGAAGGCTCCCCACGCGAGACGGCCCGCCGAAGCGTTTCCGCAGCGGGCCCGTCTTCCGCTCCCCGGGCCGGCATCCCCCACGAACTCGTTTGCTCGCTCAGGATGCGCCGATTGTTTTCGTTATCGTCCACGATGAGCTGGCTACCCACTGGCTTTTAGCCACGATTAAAATACTCAGTCGGCGCGCCATGGTAGCCATGCTTATATCGAGTTCACGCACAACCCAAAAGTACAATTGAACACGAGTCCGCACATCTCAAGTTAATCAACGAACCAGCACATGTCAGGTTAATACTAAGCAATACATAAATAACCGAACATATTTACGGCTGGATTGAGCTGTCACATAACGGGTGCGGGATCCTGGTGCGGGGCCTTTCAGTTGCGGACTCCAGGGCTATGCTTTTGCCCGGCCGTCGTCTCCCGGCCGGGCAAAAAAAAGTCAATCTCCGTGCCTCTGCGGTTCAGTTTGTTTGTGGCTTTGAGGCGCGATGTTCGGTAATTAATGATGTTCTTTGTAAGTTAAGGGCGTCCCCTTATTTTCACATTTTAGTCAACGCTCTGTGTGTATGGTTGCTAACTTCTCTTGGTTTTCCTTCTGTAAGCCGCCAACCCAGTCAGACCGGAAGCGAGTAAGAGCAGAGTGGCAGGTTCGGGGACGGCGGGCACAGGGTCGTTCAGCCTCACATTGTCCATATTAACAGTCCCCCCACCTTCGGAGGTAAACGCTATTGAATTGGCACCCGTCCAGTTCTCCGTGATAGTATGCCAATTGCTATCGGCAAATGTATATGAATCAATGTGCGTCCCATCCGTAAAGGTCACTTGCTGGCCGGCGGTTCCACGAAGGTCGAAGCTATTGAACGTGAATGCCACCGCTGTGTTACCCGGCTGGTTATTATCCCATCCGTAAAATTGAAACGAAGAATTCGAGCTGGTGGATACATACTGAACAATAGAATGATTTCCGGCCGTGGATGTCCAACCGCTGCTCAACTGGAGCTTATCTTCCGTTTCGGTGCCTTGTAGACCAGAAGTGTTATTAGGGTCATTTTGTATGAATTCACCCAAACCGCTGCCTTTGAAAACGTATGTTGGGGTGGGGTTGGTGCCCGGAGTAAGATCTGACCATGGAGTTCCATTATTGGTTGTAAGTACTTGATAATATCCTTGGCTACTATAATTAGGGGGCCCGGTATAACCAGTGAATACAGTCGAAAGAGGCCCGCTGCTGAAGTATGCCACGTCCTCGAAGCCAAATGTATAAGCCTGTGCAGGAGCCGACCAGACTCCCAGCCCCACCACCGCCAAAGCGGCTGCCAGCAAGAAAACCAACTTTCCGTTAGGATGTGCTCCCATAATTGAATCCTTTTTTGAGGTTAGGGGAAAAAAGAAACCATTTAGGTCATGGATTATTTGCAAAGATATTGCCAAATATCGCAACCAGGCTACATTACAAAGAATAACTGTTTTATGGTTCTCGGTGAAAATGGCAACAAGTGTAAACTATACCGACAATGGTATCGATTTTTCTCTATCAATGTCCTGCTAAAATTCCAAAAAAGGATTCAATTATGGGACCACATCCTAACGGAAAGTTGGTTTTCTT
>JARLHP010000087.1 GCA_031292195.1 Syntrophobacteraceae bacterium | reverse complement strand
GGCCTTGACCATGTTCGGAAAGACCAGGATAGCAACGGCCCTCTTCGCCAGCATCTTTGTTACAGGTTGTTCCGCGTAGAGATTCGTCAATGCAGCGTGAACGTCGGCGTCGATCGCGGAGGCAGGCGCCGCCTGTGCGGTTCCTCTCACTTGTGTGAGCACCAGTAAGCCGGCCAGCACCAAAGCTGTCAGCATTGTTCGTGTCATGGTTATTTTAGTTTCATTAGCTTTACTCATGGTTTGTCTCTCCCTTTCACTTTGAATCGTTGTATTGAAAGTGTCCTGAACTACCAAGCTCTACTAGCGTCTCTTTGTCATCGAGACGACTTGGCGGTTCGACCATTACATCCTGAACAGAACGGCAACGAGGGCCACCAGCCCGAGGAGTGATACCAACGCAGCGACCGCTCCCGCCAGCGATACGGGCGCGCCCCCGGGATACCATCTTCGCAGCCCGCTTCTGTACACCCGATACTGGATTGTCGCTATCGTGAGTGAGAACAGTCCGATAGAGATCATCAATATCGCGAACTGGCGGGGTCCTATGACATCATGAAGTGGATGACGTGGAGGTTGAGCCGCCAGCTCCAACTGGAAAAACTTGTAAAGGGTGAAACCGAAAGTGATCAACGAGATCGAGGTCCTGACCCAACCCATCAGCGTTCGTTCGTGTGCCAGGATTGTGCGCTCCAAGGCGAGTTGATTACTGGAAGGCTCTTTTATAGTTTCCTTGTTGCGCTCTGCCATCCGAACGATCCGTCCTTTCATAAGGTGCCGCCAGGGCTCATCTTTGAGTGACTTGTTCTCACAGTCTCTTGTCGCCTGATGCGCTGCGCTGTTTGCTCCGAGCTATCCTGTTCACAGGCCCCCGGATCAACAGATACGGGATGAAAGCAAGGATAAGGGCGACAAGGAGTGCTTCTCCAGGATAAATCCCCCGCAACACAATGAACTGCTCAACCATGTCGATAATAATCGCGATGATGAAGATTTTGCCCACGGATTTCCAGGCATCTCTCAACATGTCCGAGCGATGATCCTGATGTGAAAGAATGGCGCGGAAGAGGGGAGGGCGTCCCTCCCGAGCATCTTTTAGTCCGTCCCGCACGGCGAAGAACGCAGCCACGAGTGGTTGGATGATCAGTCGAAATTTCATGGGTCCGCTTAACCGACCGATCAGATTCTCAATGACGCGCGTCAAGAAATGCTCCACAATTTTCATCCTCCAGGTGTTGTTTGCTCCACCGGCCTCAATCACTACGCACGTTAATCTGTCGCTTGTGTTCGTTCCACCGGCAGGTCGCCACTCCGGTCTATCGGTTCCCCCCGGGCCTGCCACGGCCAATGGCCCTCGATCTCTACCAGCAAAGACCAGCTCAAAAACGTGCGGATGAGCACCAGTGCCCCCAATAGCAAGACACCCGGCAGTGTAAGGTCAAATGTGACCGTTTTGATGATATCGGCCGCAATCAGGAACTCCAGCCCCAACAGCAGGGACTTTCCAATCTTCTCTTTGAATTGTTTGTAAGTATCACCAGTCGTTTGCCGGTGGTGAAAAAGGTAACTCCCCATGCCGTAGAGGATACCACCCACAATAATCAATACAGCCAGCACCTCAATGGACTGAGCCACAAGATCAATCACTTCCTTCATCGCTCTCATCTCATCGTCTGCGCCTCTTTCCATCCAGCCCGCAGAATTCCATCGGAACCCAGCGGGCTAGAGTGGAGTGCCCGATCTATCTACTGCCGCGCCAGGATCATCCGCACCTCTGCCTCGGAGTCTCTGATCAGTTCGCCGCTCACATCCACTGTCACGCTGTGGATAGTGCCGGTGAATCGAAACGGGGGCTTGTATTTGTGAGTCACAGGAGAGCCAATGTCTATGCCGCAGACTATGCAGCTGAGCAAGCCGATAGCGAGCGGGTTGGTCAGCTCGATCGTGCTTTCTCCGACCAGCCTTTTGTCAAAGTAGAGCTGGCCCTTGCCGGGCGCGCCTTTACCGTTGGCGATGTCGGGTTTCCCCGTCACCTCGAATTCAAAGCGCAACTGGTGACGTCCTGCGGGAACGGGTTCGACGGATTCGACGTAATAGAGTTTGCGTCCGACATAGTTGTAAGCATAGCGGAGCTTGCCGTCCGGAACATACACCGAGTAGCCGCCATCGCCGCCGCCCTGAGAGAGCAACACGCCTTCCGCGTCGGCGCCCGGGATCTCCACATCCGCCGTTATACTGTGAGGGCGGTTGAGTACGTTGACGGTGGCGTATGCCGGCACTCCCTGGGTGCGGGGGTAAAACACGTACGATGTGCGGTTGACCGCAATCTTCGGACGCTCGTCGGCAAATCGCAAAGTTCCCCGCGAATCGATGGGCATGACGTTGTACTTGCCGGCCTCGACATACCACATGGCAATCATCTCGATCAGTTTTGCGCGATTCTGCCCGGCGACGTTATGGTTCTCAGCGAAATCCTCGGCAATGTTGTAAAGCTCCCAGGCTGTGGCGTCGAGTTCGGTCAACTTGTTCCTGTCGATTGGCGCGCCGAAGAATATCCCGGCTTCGGTGAACGAGGGTCCCGGCCATGGGCACACCGCCCGCCAGCCGTCGTGGTAAATGGACCGGTGGCCCATCATCTCGAAGTACTGGGTGATGTGGTTGGTTTGGGCCTTGGCGTCACTGAAAGTGTGAGCGAAGCTAACTCCTTCGATGGGTGATTGCGTGACGCCCCTGATAGACGTGGGCGCTTCCATGCCGGCCGCCTCCAACACCGTTGGCGCCATGTCTATGGCGTGGGCGTATTGCGTCCGTATTTCTCCCTTCGCTTCAAATCCTTTGGGCCAGTGCACGATGAACGGGTCACTTACGCCGCCCCGGTAGGTTTCGCGTTTCCAGCGGCGGAACGGGGTGTCTCCCGCCCACGTCCAGCCCCAGGGGTAGTGGTTACAGAGCTCGGGACCTCCAAGCTTGTCCATGGCAGCCAGGTTCTCTTCCAGCGAGCCCTGCACGTTGTTGAAGAACAGCGCTTCGTTGACCATGCCCTGCGGCCCCCCCTCGGAACTGGCGCCGTTGTCTGAGAGAACCATGATCATAGTATTGTCCAATTCTCCGAGTTTTTTAAGGAACTCGATCAATCGGCCGATGTGGTGATCGGTATGGGTGAGAAAGCCGGCGAAGACTTCCATCATGCGGGCGTAGATCTTTTTTTCCTCGGCGGATAATGAATCCCACTTCTGGACGTCCGGATCATGACGGGAGAGTGCGGCATCGGCGGGAGCGATCCCCAGTTCCTTCTGACGGTTGAATACCTGCTCCCTGAGAGCTTCCCAGCCCGAGTCGAACTTTCCTTTATACCTGTCCGCCCATTCTTTCGGAACGTGATGGGGCGCGTGCATCGCGCCGGGACAGAAATACATGAAGAACGGCTTGTCTGGGGCGACCTGCTTGGAGTCCGCGATGAAGCTGATTGCCTTGTCCACCAGGTCCTCGGTCAGGTGGTAGCCCTCTTCAGGGGTCTTTTCAGCTTCGACCGAATGGTTGTCGTATACGAGTTCAGGGTAGTACTGGTGCGTCTCCCCACCCATAAAACCGTAAAACCGCTCGAATCCTCGCCCCAGAGGCCAGCGGTCGTAGGGACCGGCGGCCGAGACCTGGTCTGAGGGCGTCAGATGCCACTTGCCGATTGCGTACGTATTGTAGCCATGCTGCAGGAGTATCTCCGAGAGGAAACCGTTTTCGAACGGTATGTTGCCGTTGCTGCCGGGATAACCCGTAGACCCTTCGGTTATGCACGACATCGCGTTCGAATGATGGTTGCGCCCGGTCATGATGCAGGAACGCGTAGGCGAGCACAGTGCGGTGGTGTGCATGTTGTTGTAGGTGAGGCCGTTTTTTGCCAGCGAGTCAATGTTGGGTGTCTCGATGGGACTCCCGTAGCATCCCAACTGCCCGTAGCCTGTGTCATCAAGAATGATGAACAACACGTTGGGCGCCCCCTCTTTAGCGCGAAGCGGTTCGGGCCAGGCAGGCGAGGAAACATCGAAAGTGCGACCGATCACGCCCGGAAAAGCTGTGCCCGGTTTATATTCTTTAAGTCCCATAGCTGCGCTCCTTCTTGAGTGTTTGCGGTTTAGCTTGCAACACACTGAATTGAAGGCCCTGCAGGACGCGCAGGGCACTTCGCTAAGTGTTTATGACCGAAATAGCTGCCGAAGGAGCGGCTCAGTGCATGCCGCTGCCGGAAGCATCCCTCAGTTGATCGAGCACGCGGTCCATGTTGAACGTTGCAGGCTTCTGCCGTGGCGGGAACTCCGCTAACGACTGAAGTTGCTGCGCCACATACGCCTGCGCCGGCACCAGCAGGAAGACGTGGTCAAACATCCAGTCCCAATAGGTGTTCGAGTTCTCATCCGCACGTTCGAAGGGATCGCGGCGCAAATTGAATATCTTCGGGACACGAAGCGACACGAAAGGCTCCGCCCACAACATACAGGTTTTGGCCCGCTGTTCCATGAACACCATCTTCCAGTCGTTAAACCGCAGCGCGACGAGTTGCGCGTCGTCGTTTACATAGAAGAAGGCCTCGCGAGGGCTCTTCTTAACTTCGCCGGTCAGGTAGGCAAGCATGTTGAAGCCGTCGATGCAGACCTTAAAGGTCTTGGCGCCGGCCTTGTGGCCTTTTAGGAGCTTTGCCTTGATGTCAGGCTCCCCGGCGGCGGCCAGAAGCGTGGGCAGCCAGTCCTGGTGCGATACGATGCCGTTTAGCACCGTACCGGCGGGGATTTTCGCGGGCCAGCGGACAAAGGCCGGTACGCGGAAAGCTCCTTCCCAGTTGGTGTTCTTTTCGCTGCGGAAGGGAGTAATGCCCGCATCGGGCCAGGAGTTGTAGTGAGGACCGTTGTCGGTGCCGTACATAACGATGGTGTTGTCAGCAATGCCAAGGTCGTCGAGTTTTTTGAAGAGGATCCCGACCATATCATCATGGTAAACCATTGCATCGTTGTAGAACCCCTGTCCGCTTCTGCCCTCCACGATCGGAATGAACTGGATGTAAGAAAACCCGAGCTCATCCCGGAAGAACCGGTAGACCTCCAGGGGATGGCCGGCGTTTTTCGAATTGACCGTGCACAGGATGTTGCACTCCACTTTGTGCTTCAGAAGCAGGCGGGCTGCCTGCACGACCCTGTCAAAGGTGCCCCTGCCTGTCCTGTCTTTGCGGTAGAAGTCATGAAGTGCCCCGGGACCATCCATACTGAGTCCGACGAGGAAGTTATTCTCATGGAAGAACCTGCACCACTCGTCGTTAAGCAGGATGCCGTTGGTTTGGAAGGTGTTCTCGATGTGGATCCCGGCTTTCTGGTGTTTTTTTTGGAGCTCGACGGAATGCCTGAAAAAATCGAGTCCCATGAGGGTGGGCTCTCCCCCCTGCCAGGCTACTGTGATCCGGGGGTCTCGGTGGAACTCCAGAAGTTGGCGGATATAAGCCTCGTGGACCTGCGCCGACATCCTGAAATTGCTTCCAGGATAGAGACTTTCCTTCTTCAGGAAGAAACAGTAGCCGCAACGCATATTGCAGGCCGATCCCGTCGGCTTTGCCATGATATGAAAGGCTTTGGGAGTATTACTGGTCGTCATCTATTTTCCACTTCTTCTCAAAGTCGCACCATTTCTTCCAGTGCAGTAATCCGCCTATGATGGATTAGACAACACCGAAGCCCCCCACAAAAATGGTGAACACAACAGCCTTGTACGCAGTTGAGGTCTTTTCTAGCTGCCCGCAAGCTTTTCGCGGGCCCGCTCTTCCACTTTCCACCCCTTGGCTTCCAACGCCTTTCGAGCAATGGGGCTCAGTTTCCCCGTTACCCAGAGTTCTTTACTTGAAACCCCGTGAATTTGTTTGATGGCCAAAGAAACAGCCTGCGCCTTTCGCGCAAAATTTGAGGTCCACAGGATGTAATCGAGAGGGAATATCGCCATGATCTTCCCATTGTTCGTAAGAAGCACCGGGACCCCATTAGCGTCCACAAAACGCTGCCCGGAGTGAGTCTTATTGTTGTAAAGACTCATGAGTTGAGCACGCACGCGCAGGAAAACAGCCACCGACTCATCAGATGCCGCAGCAGCCTTATCGATGTATATCCCGCGATCACCCACGCCAGTCATACTCGCCAGTGCATTTACCAGCAACGTCTGTTCATACGGATCGAACTGGGGGTTTTGCATAAAAGCCTGAATCGAGGCATCCGAGACCCCCATGCCGGCAAGAGTGCTCTGGTTTATGCGTGCAAGTTCGGCGGGAGTCTTATCACTCAGAAGGTTCGTCGCGGTGTTTGCAGTGCCCATAGCCCCAACGGCGAGCCCTGCTCCGCCGGGGATTGCCATAAAGGCGGCCTTCACAGTCAACCCGCCTGCCGCCGCTGTCCAGGACAGCTCATTGAGTGCTTTCTGCAGGGGTTCATAGCTCGTGTAAGGATCGACCCCAAACTGCGCGGCATATTGCCGTTTGTAGGCTGCCTGTCCGCTGGCGGAATTAATAAGTTTTCCTTTGTGGGGGCTGTCGGAAGTGACCGTACTGCCGACATTGCTGAAGAGTTGCCCGATCCCGCTCACTGTGTTCGAAACCGTACCGGCGGGGTCTGTTACCAACCCTGTAGCAGTGTTGATAGGGCCTTTTGCCACCTGTTTAAAAGCAGTCATGTAAACATTGGATTTTTTTAACTGCTCTATCTTAGCGATAGTATTGAGCTCTCCTATCCGTTTTAACAGCAATGCAGTGCTTTCAACCCTCAGGGCTCCGTAATTGGTATCAAGATAATAAGTGTTGATAAAACCATCGGTTACAACCGTTGGTCTCACGGTATAATTAGGACTATGAATCAATGTCCCATGGAGTACGTCTGAAGTCTGAAGGACCGCCGGCGCACGTTCGAATTGCCCCGAAAGCGCAGTAGATGCGAAAATGATTGTGCTAAGT
>JARLHP010000086.1 GCA_031292195.1 Syntrophobacteraceae bacterium | reverse complement strand
CCGGCTGGACCGGCAGGGCCCTGCGGGCCTATGGCGCCGGTTGGTCCGGCTGGTCCCTGGGGACCCATGGCCCCTTTTTCGCCGACCACGCCGGTTGGCCCGGCTGGACCGGCAGGGCCCTGCGGGCCTATGGCGCCGATTGGGCCGGCTGGTCCCTGGGGACCTATGGCCCCTTTTGCGCCGGCCGCGCCGGCAGGTCCGGCCACGCCGGTTGGTCCTGCCAGTCCTGCCAGTCCTGCCGGTCCCGCTGGTCCCGCCGGTCCCGCTGTCCCCTGTGGGCCCATGGGGCCTGTTGCGCCTGTTGCGCCTGTTGGGCCGGCGGGTCCCTGCGCTCCGGCAGGACCCGCGGTTCCTGTTTTTCCCGCTACGTTCCAGGTCAGGGTAGTCTGACTCGCAGTGCATTTCTGGGTGCTGGAAAGAAGAAGGTGTACCCTCCCCGACCGGCCCACGCATGCGGTGATGGTGCCGCTGTCCGCGGAAGCGGCGCCGCATGCCAGACCAACGCTGAGTCCCAGGATTGCCAATATGGCTGTTAACCGGCCTTTCATCTATGCCCCCTTTGATTGGTTTGAAATTCCAATGGGACCCGCAAGACCAATACCCTGTCCTGTTGCCTGGACCCGCGGGCCGGCGGGAGGAAAAAAGGTTTTCAAGTTCCGGGTCCTTTTATCGGCAATGCGTGCTTGCCGTTTCCTCATCTACGAGTGAGCAAATAGGGTTGCAAGTATCGTGCACAATATGTTTATTCTGTAGTTACCAATACTTATATGTTTCTTAAACGGTTTACCCCCTCCGGTTTTCGCCAGGTTTCACTCCGGATTTTCCACAGCCCGAGGAGATCGGCCGCGCCGGGGCGAAATAGTCGGAAAAGCCCCGTAAAGAGGGGTCTGGAAAACACTTTGCACGGTATTTGCTTTCATGAAACCTACGGTTCAGCGCAACATCTCGTCCATCGGAACGTAACCGAGTCTGCGGAGCGGTGTGGGTCTTAAAAACACAAAGGGGGGGCGCGGAGTGAAGCTTCTTGCGGGAAGGAGGGCAGGCGCGCTATCAGGTGCCGTCCTGTTGTGCCTTTTTCTTTCTTTCGGCCCGGCACGGGGGGCGGAAACCCTCGGCAAAACCGGAGAAGATATAACCGGGGAAGCCCTGCTGCCCGACAACAGTAAGGCGGGCAGGCCGCTGCCGCTTGCAGCGAGCTGGAATGCGGGGCAAAAGCCGGGCGGTTTCAGTCCCGACTACCAGATGGCCAGGATCGGGCGCGGCTCTCACCTGCTGCCCTGGTTTTACCTTCCCCCTCCCGGGTGGGCCTTTCAAGACGAATATTATGAATCCGCGATCAAAAAGGCCGCAAAACTCCACCTTCCCCTATCTTTTTTGAGCACCCAGTGGGAGAGCCTGCTGGGGTACCTGCCGCAATACCGGCATCTTCCTTCGGAGATCAATCCGAATGTGCGGGCGACAATCGCAAGAGACATCCCGGAACTCTCGCCCTTCGGGCCGGTGGAGTTATGGCGCCGGGTGGGTTCCCGGTGGACGGCGACCCCGCTTTTAAAGAAGCTTCAGCAATGGTACCCGGACCCTCCGCTGGTTTTATTCATCTCCAACAACGAGCAGCCAAGGCTTGGCTGGTGGGAAGCCGAGCAGTCCAACCGGTTCCTGGCCCGCTACGGCCATGGGAAAAGTGATGCATTCAAACGCAAAGTGATCGGCGATGCCTGGATCGACCGCTACAGGGCCCTTCAAGGCGGGATGCGAGAAGAACTGGTCACGCCGGTCTGGAAGAAAAATGCTCGCTTCATAGGGTTTAATGCCTTCGGCTCTCCCAATTTCGGAAGGACCGGGGATTGGATGAGGGATTCGCTCTACATTCCGAACCGCTTCGAGCCGTGGCCTCTTGCCTGGGACGGAGCCTCGGCGCCGTCCGGAGTGGACGGCGCCCCCGTTTCCAATTCGGACTACACCGTCTTCAGTCCGCAGGTGTTCGAAATGAACTACGTCTTTATGAGTAAGGAGGCCCTGCGTCTAAACCCCTGTTTCTGGTTGGAACTCTCGGTCTGGGACGGACACGAATCGGATCCGTCAAAGGATAAGCGGTCGGTTTATGCTTCCCTTGGCCAGGTGTACTCTCCCGGGCGCTACGCGGGCATGGTCAGGTTCTGCATGTGGCTCGTTCGGCCCCGCCTGGTGCGCGACTTTCGTTTCTGGGACGATACGGTGAGCAACTCGGGCGCCTATTTCATGGCCGTGGCCGATTCGGTGGATATGATCTACCGAAACCCGACCCTGCGCAGATTTTGGCGGTTCGCTCGCCTGGTCGAAAACCCCGGGAGACAGAACCCTTACCAGGCAGACATTCCCGAAGAGTATCGCAACACCGGAAGGTGGTTTTTGCTCGACACCAGCCTCGACCCGCCCGGGCCGTGGACCATGACGACAACTCCGCCGGTTTTTGCCCTGGCGCTGGTGCTCGGAGAGCAGCCCCATAGAGAGTGGCTGGTCTATGCTCACTCGCCTCTTGGGCAAAGAGATAACGTGGGAATCAACATACCCGAATACGGCAGTATCACCGTCACTGTGGGCCCGTCAGGAAACTTCTACCGGGTAACCGAAAAAAACGGGGAGGCAAGGCCGCTTTCATGAATGAACTTCAAGCCGATCTAAGTTTAGGTGCGGCAAGGCCTGCCGCCAAAATAACGGGGATAAGCCTTTCGGGCCGCAAGGCCCGCGCCGCGACCCCCGATTATTTGCTCGCAGCCGTTTTGGTCTCTGTATCGGCCTGTGCATTCCTGTACGGGGATGCCAATGCGAGGTTCATCGCCCTCATTATCTCTCTTGCAGCAGGTTTGTACAGGCCCCCGCTTCTAATTTTTTCCCTGTCGCTGGCCACGTCTTTGGATATCGTGAGCGGTCATGTTTTCACGCCGATGCGGGTCGCCCTGATCTTTGCGGCGATCGCGCTTCTGGCGCGCTATAAGCGCGTTTCGGGGCGAATCGAAACAGAGCATCTGATTGCCTTGATGTATCTATGGGCCTTCGGGATGTGGTGCCTGCTCTGCATATATGTTCGCGCCGAATTGGGCGGTCTTGAAGAAGTGATCATGATGTTGGCCTATGCCGCCGTCTGTCTTTTCCTCCTGGCAATAGTCGAAGAGGAATGCTCCGTATCGAACTTGGTCTGGCTCGGGCTTTTTCCCACTGTTATTTCGACCATTTCGGCATCATTCCACCTGCGCCCGGTCCACTGGCATGACTACCTTGTCACCGGCGAGGGACTCCGTTATCGCGGCATCCTAAATGATCCCAATTATCTGTCTTCGATCCTGGTGGTGGGGTTTGCTATCTGCCTGGCATCCGCCGGCGCCCAAAAAGGTGTGTTGAAAAAAGCCATTTACCTCGGTCTTTCGGCCGCCTTTTTTTTGGCTCTCTGGGCGCCTCAATCAAGAGGGGGTCTTTACACGGCATCTCTTTGCCTGGCCCTCTTCGTCCTGTGGCAGGCCGGCCTGGCTCTGAGGAGCGGCCAGTGGGGCAACCTGCTGCTGGTAGCCCTGATCGGCGCCATGGTGGCGCTGTTTATCGCCACCCACACGCATACCCGGGCGTTCTCTGTGGTGCGCGAGCGAGGCTTTACGCTGGTTAGGACCATTAACAAGCTGGCGGTGGAGCCAATCCTGCGCCACCCCCTGTTCGGACCGGGCGAAGCGAAATTTGTCAACCGCTACTGCGCCCCGCACGACACGCTGCTAAGCATCGGGCTCGAATACGGCATACCGGGAATGTTTCTGATGCTTGTGGGCGTTTTCTATTGCTCTTACAACCTTTGGAAGCGCAGAGGCGGGGGATCGATGGTCGTCTTCCTGCCTTTTATGGCCATAAACGTCATTCTTTTCTCCTTTTCAGCCCCGGGACACAAGTTGCTCTGGTTTTACCTGGTTGCCGGGATGGTCTTCCGGCAAACCGCCCAAACCATGGGAGATAACTGATGGCAAAAAGGATCTGGCTGCATGTGGTGAACTCCATGCACGGAGGGGTGGGGCGAGTTGTCGAAAATCTAGTGACAACCGGCCTGGAGGGGTTCGAACAAAAGATCTGCCGGCTCGATGGCAGCGGTGCGAGCCGAATTGTGTCGGCAGGCGGCAAATTGCTTGCGGCAAGGAGGGCCATACGGTCACTGCCTTCCGGCTCCATAGCGCACCTTCACTGCGGGCTGAGAAGCTGGCTCTACGCGAGGCCGCAAAGGGGGGTGCGCTGTATTACCACAATTCACGGCATGGTCGGACCAAGGGGCCTTGAGGTCCCGAGGGATATTTTAGAACTTCGCCTTCTATCCAGGCGTCCGGCGACGATTGTCTCGGTTTCCCGCCACTGCGGGGAAACCATGAAGCATATGGCCGGGCGCGCTTTTCCGATAACCGTACTGCCCAACGGGGTTCCGGAGGCTTCGACGGCCGCGCCGATGCGGCGCGCGGATAATCTCCATATCGGGTTTGTGGGCGACTTTTCCTGGAACAAGGGCATCCATATTTTTCTGGAAGTCGCCAGAATTCTCGATGGCGCGAGGGTAAAATTTGTCGTTTTCGGAGATGGCCCCAGGAGCGAACTGGTGGCCACCGCAGCCCGGCAGGGCCTGATCAGGTGGTTTCGCAACGAAACCGATCCGCGTGCCATCTACCCCCGGATGGATGTGCTCCTGTTTCCTTCCCAGCCCCGCGGCCCCGATGTCACCGGATGTCCGATGGTGCTCCTCGAGGCCAAATCCTTTGGCGTCCCGGTGGTTGCGAGCAGTATCCCGGGGGCGGCGGAGCTGATCGAAGACGACGGGGACGGCATCCTGGTCGCAGGCTTTAGACCGCACGACTATGCCGCCGAGATCGAAGAGTTGATGGGAGCCGACCAAAAGAGACGCGAGTTCTCGATTCGCGCCAGACAAAGGTGGTCCCTGGGCTTTACCGCCGGCCTGATGGCTCGTCGCTATTTGCGCCTGGCCTCGGAGCTTGATGGGGGGCGCCTGTGAATACAAAGAAAAAGTGCTGCCGATTTATCTTCTGGCAAAAAAACACCTGCCCCCTCCAGGCGCCCTGGATCAGACCGCTCGCCCAAAGGCTTCCCGAAGGACAGGTCATGGCGGTCCTGCAGGAGGGCCTGCCGGCCGAACGTCTTGCTTCGGGGTGGGCGCAACCGGGGAGTGCTCCCGACTATGGCGGGGCAAAGATTTTCATGTCTCCCGGCGAAGGCCAACTCGAGTCTCTCATAAATGAAAAGCCCGATGACACTATTCATATATTTTCGGGGGCAGTGTATGTCCCGTCGATAAACCGCGCCCTGAAAAGAGCCCTGCGCGCCGGGGCCGTGGCCGGCCTGCTTTCCGAGGCCAGGGATTCCCGGGGCCTCCACGGCGCCCTGCGGACAGCCCACAGCTTTTTCCACGAAAGAACCTGTCGCCACAAGGTCGATTTTGTCCTGGCCATAGGGCGCCACGCCTATGGTTGGTACCGGAAGTGCGGGTTCGACGCCGAGCGGCTGTTCCCGTTTTGCTACACGGTGGAAAACCCGAAGCCGGTACCTGCGGCCGGCAGAATTTCCGGCGGGGTGGTCCTGACTTTTGTAGGCCAGCTCATCAGGCGAAAAGGTCTCGATCTGCTGCTTGAGGCCCTGGGGCAAACAGACCGCACGGGATGGACCTTGAGGATTATAGGCGCTGGGACCGGGCGGACCGTGTTTGAGAAGCAGGCGGCCGAACTGGACCTTTCCGACAAGGTGGAGTTTGTGGGGTCTCTAAATAACGAGGCCGTAAGGCGTGAACTGGCCGGCTCGGATTTGCTGGTGCTTCCCAGCCGGTGGGACGGCTGGGGCGCGGTCGTAAACGAAGCCCTGATGAGCGGGGTGCCTGTCGTTTGCAGCGACTATTGCGGCGCCGCGGATCTGATCATCCCCGGTTTCAACGGCGAGGTTTTCGAGTGCGCCTCTCCCGGTTCGCTCACCCGGGCTCTGAACAGGTGGATCGCAAAGGGGCCCCTTGTCCCTGAGGTGCGCGCCCGCATCGCCCGATGGTCGGGTCGCCTGGAGGGGGCGGCGGTTGCAGATTATTTTCTGGACATAATCGAGTACGTGTGTGCGGAGCGCAGAACGCGGCCCGGCCCTCGCTGGTCGAGCTGAAGCGGGATAAAGATCACCTATGGGATTTATCAGGAAAGCAGCTCTGGGTTCGACCGCAAATCTCGCCTGTGTCTTCCTGGTCCAGGTCTTCTCGATTATCCTCTCCCGGCGCCTGGGACCAGCGAGCTTTGGCAGATACAGGCTGTGGGTGGGGGCGGCCACCATCGTGGCGACCCTCTTTACGATGGGGATTGCAACAGCCAACATTTACTTTCTAAATCATTTGAAAACCTCAAAAGTCCAGATCCTGGCGAATTCTTTCAGGCTGCTGATGGTATTGGGGCCTCTTTGCGCGGGCCTCGTTTTGGCGCTGGTCTGCCGGAACCCCGGATACTTCGGGAAGGCCCCCTGGCCGGTTGCAGCCCTGTTCGCCGCCGGGGCCGGGTTGGGAATCTGCATGACATTTTTGCGTCAGCTCCTGGTGGCGGAGATGGAGATAGGCAAAGTGGTCGGTGTCGAAGTGCTGCAGGCAGGCGCCTCGCTTCTCTTTGCGGCAATCCTTGCCTGCGCGGGATGTCTCAATGTTTGCTCCGCGCTCGTTTTGACCCTGCTAAACTCCTGTCTGGCGGTGGCGGTCCTTCTATTTTTCCTTCGCAAATCTCTTGGCGGTTTCCCCCCTTTTGACTGGCGCCTCTTTGGACAAACCCTGCGGTACGGCATAAAGCTCTCGCTCTACCACACGATTTATCTGCTCTCGGCCGAATTGAGTCTTATCCTCCTCAAGTTTTACGGCAAATTCGCCGCTGTGGGCCTTTATTCCCGCGCCGCGGCGCTCAGCGGCCTGATCATACTCATCCCCAACTATATCGGCCCGCTCTTAATGTCTCAATGGAGCGCGGCGAGCGGCAAACAGAGGGCCAGGCAAGTGGAGGCCGTGGTCAGGGTATTTGTTTTGTTTGCCATTGGTGTTTGCCTGGCTATTTTTTGGGGCGGCAAACAGATAATCTGGCTTCTCTACGGCAGGCAGTATCTGGGGGCGCAGGCCGCCCTGCTGTTCCTGGCGCCTTCGGCGGGCGCCTTGTCATTGTTCGTGATCTTTAGCAATTTGTTAAACGGCGCCGGACACCCCTCCGCAAATATTTGGATTTCAACCGGCATGTTTGCCGTTCTGGCTTCTTCGAGCTTACTCCTCATACCCCGCTACGGAATTGGAGGGGCGGCGCTCGGCGCTTTGTGCGGCAGCGGCTTTGCCGCCCTGAGCGGCTGTCTCTGTGCGGGAAGGTTCTGCGGCGTGTCGGCCGCCAACTGCCTGCTGCCATGCAAAGCGGACTGGGTTTTCCTCTACAAAGCCGTGGCGAGTCTGATCCCCGGCAGGGAGGCCTTCAATAATGGAGACTTATGAGCCGGTGGTCTCGGTTTTGATGCCCGTCTACAACGTGAGGGAAGACTATCTGGTCGCTTCGATCAAGAGCATCTTGTCGCAGACTTTGGGTGATTTTGAACTGATAATCGTAGACGATGGATCGAGCGGTCGGGCCGGCGAGATCGTCCGAAAACATTGCGCCCGGGACCCTAGAATTCGGCTTCTGGTAAACGGGGTAAACCTGGGGCTGGCCGCTTCGTTGAACCGGGCCCTGGAGGCGGCCAAAGGCAGGTACATCGCCCGGCAGGACGGCGATGACATATCGCTCCCGCACCGGCTTCGACGCCAAGTCGACTTCCTGGAGGATCATCCCGGCATTGACCTGCTGACAACGGGAGTCCTCATCATGGACCAGTTCGGGCGAGTTGTCTCGACCTGGCCCTTTCCCGGCGGCCCCGAGCGTATCGCCTCGCGGCTCGCCGCCGGCGACAACTGCCTTGCGCACAACTCGGTGATGTTCAGGAATCGCCGCGGTCTTTTCTACCGCGATAAATTTCGCTACTCCGAAGACTACGACTTTTATCTCCAAGTGCTCCTGGACGGGCGTTGCCTGGCGTGTCTGGACGAGCCCCTGGTGTACTACAGAATGGCTGCCGACGAGCCGTTTAGCAGATATATCAGGAGGTTCTTTTACATACTCTTCAAAGATTTGGCCAAAGAGTACTTCGATATGCGCCGGCAGACCGGAAGCGATCCCTACCCCCGGTTCGACCCGCGGACGCTTCTGAACATAAATGTGGAGACAACTGTAGACAGGACTCACCTCCTGCTGCTGATAAAGCTTGCGGTAGGCGGAAACTATATGGGGGAAGCGAGGACGCTCCTGAGGCGCTATTTCAGGCATTACGGACCGCGTCCCGGGTATGCGGCGCTCTGGCTGTCCACCTTTATGGGAGGCCGGGCGCACCGGAGGTTACGCAAGCTGTTAAAACAGGTCACCGCGTCATGCGTATAGGCATCGATGGATCGAATATCCGGGAGGGAGGCGGAGTCACTCATCTGGTGGAAGTCTTGCGGGCTGCCGAACCCAAGCCTCATGGCGTCTCCAGGGTGATTTTCTGGGGCGGCGCGCAAACCCTTCAAAAAATTCAGGACCGACCCTGGCTGGAAAAGGTCCACCAACCTCTGTTGGACCGGTCTTTACCCTTAAGGCGGCTTTGGCAGAGATTGCTGCTCAAAAACCTGGCGCAGCAGAAGGGCTGCGATCTTCTGTTTTGCCCCGGGGGCTCCTATACAGGCTCCTTCCGGCCTTTTGTGGCCATGTCGCAAAACATGCTTCCCTTCGAATGGTCGGAGGCCCGGCGCTATGGGGTCTCCCCGATGTTGTTAAGGCTCCTCATGGTTCGAAGCTCCCAGGTGTCGGCCTTCAAGGCTGCAAACAGCGTGATTTACCTCAGTTGGTATGCGGCTCGAACGATTATGGCCGCAACCGGGCTAAATAAGCCATACGCTGTGATACCTCACGGAATAAACCGGAACTTCTTTGCCCCGCCCCGCCCCCCAAGGAGGATAGACAATTGCTCCAGTGCCCATCCGTTCCGCATCCTCTATGTTTCGACCATCACGGTGTTTAAACACCAGGTGTGCGTTGTCAAGGCGGTGGCGCGTCTTCGGAGGGAAGGGATTCCGGTGGCGCTCGACTTAGTCGGCCCGCCTTACCGGCCCTACATGAACCGACTTAAACGGCTGCTCGGCGAGGTGGACCCCTCGGGAATGTTCATCCGATGTCTGGGTGAAATCCCGCACTCCATACTCCCATCGGTCTACCGGCGCTCAGAGCTTTTCGTGTTTGCGTCGAGCTGCGAAAACATGCCCAACATCCTGCTGGAAGCCATGGCCTCCGGACTTCCCATCGCCTGTTCCAATCGAGGGCCAATGCCCGAAATGCTGGGGGAGGCCGGTTTATATTTTGATCCGGAATTTCCCGAGCAGATAGCCCGAGCGATGAGAGAACTGGTACTGGATCGGGCGAGGCGGCGGGAGTGCTCGGATCTGGCCTACCGCCGCGCCGGGCAGTTCGAATGGGAGAGGTGCGCGCGCGACATGTTCTCATTTCTGTCCAGGTCTACAACCCGGGAGGCGGAAACCAGCGCCTCGGCGCCCCCGCGGGCTCCGTCTGCAGGATTAATGAGGTAGATGGTTGAAGATATACGCAACCGGAGACATAAAAACACACTCGAAAATGTCGCTTTCGATCCGGCGGCATGTTTCATATGAGAAACGCTCCGCTCCTGTTGACGTTGAGAAAATCATTCCGGGGCAATGCAAAGACCTGCCTCGATGGCACATGCAGGCACTGCAGCCTGTACGAATATTAGGAGGGCGATACCTTGTGCGGGATTACAGGCTATTTTGGCAACTTTGACAGCCAGGGCCTGCGTAAGGGCATACAGGCCATGGCTCACCGAGGTCCCGACGATTGGGGCATGTTCGTAGACGAAGAGGCCAAGGTTGGGTTTGGACACGTGAGGCTCTCCATTCTTGATGTGTCCCCGCTTGGTCACCAGCCAATGTTTAGTGAGGATGGCAGCGTAGCATTGATTTTCAACGGCGAAATCTACAATTTCCGTGAACTGCGGAAGGGCCTGGAGGCTAAGGGACATAAATTTCGCGGCCATTCGGATACCGAAGTGCTTCTGCAATTATACCTGGCTGAGGGCTTGGATTTGCTAAACCGGCTCAATGGTATTTTTGCCTTTGCGATTTGGGACAACCGAATCAAGGAGATGTTTGTGGCGCGGGACGCCATGGGTGTGAAGCCGCTCTATTACACCGAGGGGACGCGGGGCTTTGCCTTCGCAAGCGAGATCAAAGCCTTGTTGCCCTGGGCGCTGGATGCGCGGCAACTGGATGCGGCCGCTTTGCACCGCTACTTGAGCTTCCTGTGGTGCCCCGGGGAAGCAACGCCCTTGCGTGCGGTTCGCAAGCTTTGTCCCGGGGAGATTTTACAGATCTCCGGGTGTAAGATAGCCAGTCGACGCTCCTGGTACCACTTGCCTGTTTTTCGCGGTTTGCCTGCGGACCTCGGGGAGCAGGATGCGGTTAGGGGCACGGCTGCCATGCTGCGCCGGGCGGTACACCGGCAGATGGTAGCCGATGTGCCGGTGGGCGCCTTTTTATCAGGCGGTTTGGATTCCTCCTCGGTGGTAGCCTTTGCGCGGGAAGCGGCCCCCAAAATCCAATGCTTCACAATGGATTCCAGAGGCAGGCAAGATCCCGGTTTTGTCGACGACCTGCCCTATGCCCGCATGGTTGCAAGACATCTCGATGTGCCTTTGAACGTGGTCCGGGTGGAGAGTTCCGATATGGCATCCGATCTCGAACAAATGGTGAGTCAGCTCGATGAACCCTTAGCCGATCCGGCCCCGCTGGCGGTTCTCTACATCAGCCGATTCGCCAGAGAGCTGGGCATGAAAGTGCTGCTTTCGGGCGCTGGTGGAGACGATCTGTACACGGGCTATCGTCGCCATCTTGCCTTGAACTGTGAGTTTCTTTTCGACTGGCTGCCGGCCTGCCTGAGAAGGACCCTGGACGCCCGGAGCGCCGGTTGGGAGGGGGGCGGCAGCTTTGGGCGCCGGGCCAGCAGACTGTGCAATGGCTTGGAACTGGACGGCAATGAACGACTGGCGCACTATTTTTTTTGGATGCGTGAAGACAGCCTTCGGGCGCTCTACGCACCCGATTTCCGTGAGGAGATCAAGTCCCTGAGAGCCGCCTCCCCGCTGCTCGATTTCATCGAGTCTCTACCGCCCGCTGCGGGCAAGCTGGATAGAATGCTGGCCCTTGAGCAACGCTTCTTTCTCGCCGATCATAATCTTATCTATACCGATAAGATGTCCATGGCCACGGGCGTGGAGGTCCGAGTGCCGTTTCTGGACCGCGATCTGGTGGAACACGCCTGGAGAATCCCGGCCAAATTCAAGCAGCGAGGTCTATTTGGCAAATGGGTCCTGAAAAAGGCGATGGAGCCCTACCTGCCCCGTGAGGCCATTTACAGGCCGAAGGTGGGCTTTGGGGCTCCGCTTAGCCGCTGGCTCCGCTATGAACTGCGGGAGCTTACAGGCGACCTGCTCTCTGAATCCACTCTGCGGCGGCGTGGATTGTTCGAGCCAGGCGCCGTCCAAAAGCTTTTAACACGCCATCAGAGCGGAAAAGTCGATGCGGCTTACACTTTGTTCGCTCTCATGTGCACTGAGATCTGGTGCCGGAAATTTCTGGACACACAACCGACATGAAATATTCAAGTTTTAAGCTGTGGTCTATCCGAATTTTTGTCAAACTTACTTTTTTTTCGCTCTGAATTTGCCACCGCAGTCCAGCCCTTTAGACAAACAGCCTCTCTCTTAGTCCAGATTTCTAGACGGCACCCTTTCATAATAGGACCGAAAGGTTACCAATCTTTAAGGTCAAAAGCAAAAAGTCGGAGTCTAACCTTTTAGACTGAGAAGAGGAAAGCGAGCGGCAAGGGAACAGAAAAATCCAGGTGGAGCCCTCTTTGGTAAAAAAAAGGCAAAAACAGAAAAGGGAAACCCTTTTTGTTTTTGCCTTTTTGCTTGCGACCAACCGGTTACCGTTTTTGCAGCAGTTGGACTGCCTTCATCAGTTGGGCATCCCCCCTCACCTTGAGCTGAGCGCTGGACATGCCCTTTTCTTTTTCCGGGTAAAGCGGCATGATGGAGGGCGGCAAGCTCACTTTCACGTCAGGTTCGATGCCCTTGTGCCATATGACGTGGCCGGCCGGTGTGAGCCACTCGGCGATGGCCAGAAGGATGGCAGAACCGTCCGAGAGGCGGAATTCCTGGAGCACGGTGCCGGTGCCGAAGGTTTTTTCTCCCACCAGCGTAGCCCGGTTTGCGTCTTTTAGCGCTCCCGCGACGATTTCCGCCCCGCTGGCGGTCCCCTGGTTAATCAGCACCACCATGGGAATGCTGGTGGCCAGACCACCAGACTGAACCGGGATCGGCTTGGTTTCGCCTTTGCTGTTCTTTTGGAGCACGACGGTCCCGCTGCTAAGAAACTGGCTGGCCGTTGCGACTGCCTCATTCAACACGCCTCCGGGGTTGTCGCGCATGTCCAGGAGCAACCCCGCGGCCCTCTGCTCTTGGATCTCCCTCAGGGCATTTCGGACCGCTTTTGAGATTCCTTCACTGAAACCGGCTATCCGGAGATCGGCGATTTTCGTTCCGGGCACGAAGGCCCATGTCACATTTTTAACGTTGATCTTGGCCCTAACGATCGTCAAGCGCCTGGACTGCCCCGTTTTGGGGTCCATGATGGTCAACTCCACCGACGTGCCGGCCTTTCCCGCGATGCGCGTCACGACCTGCTCCAGGGGAAGCCCGGTGATGTCCTTGCCGTTGACTTTCATGATGATGTCGCCGGTTTTAAGACCGGCGTGCAGCGCCGGAGAGCCGTCGAGCGGAGCGAGGATTACGACGTGGCCGTTTTTGATCTGGATCTGGGCGCCAATGCCGCTGAAATTGCCCTGGAGGTAGTGGGCCTCGATAGCGACCATATCGGGGTCGAGGAAACTGCTGTGCCCGGTATCCCCCAAGGCGTTCACCATCCCCGTTATAGCTCCGTAAGTGAGTTTGGTGGGGCGGATGGCGGAGCGGTCCACGTATCTTTCCTGGATCAGTTCCCATGCCTGGGATATGAGCTTGTAATCGAGTCCCGGATCGTCTTGCGAATACATTTTGGCAACGACCGCCCGGTCCAGCACTGCGCCGGTCATCGCGCCGCCCAAGCCCACCAGGGCGCAAACAATCAATCCCATGAATATCTTTCTGGCGCCGATCCGTTTCATCAATCACTCCGTTGTTTGTTTTTTATGAGCAATTCCCAATTCCCAAATTACAATTTGTCATTTCTTCCCTTACGCTCTTCATAATAAGGTGAAAAATGGATTTGAACAATCTATGTCGTTACTTTAAGGTACCGGCAACGACAACTTCTACTGCTTCGCAAGGAGGAGGGAAAAAATGAGCGTTGAGACGATACGCACCGATAAGGCGCCCGCCGCTATCGGGCCTTATTCGCAGGCGGTCAGGGCAAACGGATTCGTTTTCGTTAGCGGCCAGATTCCGATCGATCCACGGAGCGGAGAAATTGTGAGCGGAGGTTTTGTCGATCAGGCGAGGCAGTCGCTCGAAAACCTGAAGCAGATCCTTATCGCTTCGGGCGTCGGTCTGGAGAAAGTTGTTGCGGTGGATGTTTTTGTAACCGATATTAGCCAGTTTGCGGCTTTCAACCAGGTCTACGAAGAGTTCTTCTCGGCCCACAAGCCTGCCAGAGCCGTTGTGGAGGTAAAGGGGTTGCCCAAAGGGGTGATGGTGGAGATAAAATGCGTGGCGGTGTCGCCGCCTGCGTGAACGGGGTGTTTTTTGAACGAAAACTGGGTGTGCATAGATATAATTTGCGGGGCGGACGCGGCCGAGATCCTGGCATCGGAACTTGCCGAGGCCTTCGGGGTGAGTGTGGAATTCATTTCGGGCGGGCTCCGCATGTACCTGGCGGCAAAGCGGTTTGCCGCGGAAAAGGAGCGGCTGGGGCGGATCGTCGATAGTGTGGTTCCGCAGCCAGGCGAGGCGCCGGGGAAAATTTCCTTCTCGGAGGTACCCGACGAAGACTGGTCCAGGAAGTGGAAGGAGCATTTCAAGCCCCTTTCAGTGGGAAGGCGATTTCTTGTCACCCCGACCTGGGAAGAGGTACCCCGCGACCCGGAGAGGCTGATCATACGAATCGATCCCGGGCGCGCCTTCGGGACCGGGCACCATGAGACGACGCGGCTGTGCCTCGAGTGGCTTGAAAGCTGCCTTTTGCACGGCGGCTCCCCCCGGGGGTCGCTTCTCGACGTAGGCACAGGCTCCGGAATACTGGCCATCGGCGCCGCCCTGCTCGGGTTCGACCAAATCGTGGGGGTCGACAACGATCCGGAGGCCGTCGAAACGGCCAAAGAAAACGTCTTGTTAAACGGACTTTCGGGTAAAATACGGTTGTTGTGCTCTACGCCTGAAGAGGTCGAAGACCAATTCGACGTTGTTGTTTCCAATATAGAATCGGGGCCTCTCATCCGGATGGCGCGCACGATTTCCTCCCGGTTGCGGGAGGGAGGGCGCCTGGGGCTTAGCGGTATCCTGGCCGAACAGGCCGATCAGGTGTGCGCCGAGTATGAAAAAATGGGCCTTGCCCCCGTCGGCAGGTCATCAGCCGGTGAATGGGTTCTTTTGGCCTTTGCGAAGTGAAAGGGAAAGTGCATGCAAGAAACACCCATGAGTGGGGAATGGATCACGCAGGACGCACAGGGGGCGATGAGCGTGCCGCCCAACCCCAACATCGGTTTTATCGAGGGGGACGGAAGCGGCCCGGACATCTGGGCTGCGGCGCGGCCGGTATTGGATGCGGCGGTGCTCAAAGCTTACGGCGGGCAAAAAAAGCTCCACTGGTTCGAACTCCTGGCTGGTGCGAGGAGTATGAAGGAAACCGGGGAGCCGCTTCCCGCAAAGACCATCGAGCTGATCAGAAAGTGCGTGGTAGCCATCAAGGGTCCGCTCACCACCCCGGTGGGGACCGGCATGAGGAGCCTCAACGTTACGATTAGACGAGTCCTCGATCTTTATGCGTGCATCCGTCCCGTGAGATATTTCCCGGGCATTCCCTCGCCCGTTCGCCACCCGGAAAGAGTCAACATGATCGTGTACCGGGAAAATACCGAGGACGTCTATGCGGGGATCGAATGGGAATCGGGGTCTCCTGAAGCCGAAAGGTTCACACGCTTTCTTCTGGACACTTTCAACGTCACTCTTCCCGCCAAATCGGGCGTCGGGGTAAAACCGATCAGCCCCGGGGGAACCAAAAGGCTGGTGCGGCGCGCCATAGCCCACGCCATCAATCGTGGACTTCCTTCCGTCACCCTGGTCCACAAGGGAAACATCATGAAATACACGGAAGGGGCTTTTCGCAAATGGGGCTTTGAACTGGCGAAGGAGGAATTCGCGGATCGCACCGTGACCGAAGAGGAAGTTCAGTCGGCGCACGGGGGAAAAGCGCCGGAAGGCAAAGTGGTGATCAAGGAGCGAATCGCCGACTCGATGTTTCAGCAAGTGCTGCTAAGGCCGGAAGAATACAGTGTGATTGCCACGCCCAATTTGAACGGAGACTACCTCTCCGATGCGCTGGCCGCGCAGGTCGGCGGCCTGGGAATGGCGCCGGGGGCAAACATCGGAGATGAGGCGGCGGTGTTCGAGGCCACTCACGGAACGGCGCCCAAATATGCGGGCCTGGATAAGGTGAACCCCGGCTCGGTGATTCTTTCCGGCGCCATGATGCTCGATCACCTGGGGTGGGTGGAGGCTGCGAAGCTCATTGAAGAGGCTATCGAGCGCACCATCGGGGCTGGAATTGCCACCTACGATCTGGCCCGGCAGATGAAGGGGGCCAAAGAGGTGGGGTGCTCCGCCTTCGGCCGGGCGATAATCGACCACATGAGTTGAGCGGGCGGCGTGCCGACGCTCCCGGGTTGCCCCGAGCGGCGTGCCGCCGCAGCCGGGTTGCCCGAGGCCTTCGGCTTCGGGCTTTTAGAACCAGCGATTCGGCGCACGGAGCGATGTTTCCACAAAGGAGGGTGTTATGTCTGTTCGGTTCGTCAAAAGTTCGGTCTCCGCGTACGGTCCGGCGCCGGCCGATGAAAACCGCGCTTTGCGTCTTGTCGAGCTGTGCGGAAGGACCGCCTATAAATCCGAGGACAAGATAACGGAGGATTCGGCCAGAAAATTTGTGCTGATGCTCAAGTCGCACGGCCATCTGTCGGTGCTCGAACACAGCAACATCGTGCTAAGGATCGAAAAAGACCCCGAAGTCCCGATCGGTGGCTCGGAAGCCCCTATAACCTTTGAAATGATGCTCGAAGCGCTGCGCGACAGGCTCGGTTTTCACCGCATCCACCCAATTCCTTCCGGCGACGGTTTTTTGATGGCCGGAAATTTCCGGGCGTGGATCGACACGCTGGACCTTTTGAAGCCGCGTAAAAGCATGCACGACTTTTTTCTTCAAAGCCTCGGGCGGTTTTTTCCGGCCATTTTTGCGGACCCGGGCACTCCGGGCCAGGAGTGTCCGATCCCCTGCCGGGCAACGCTGGTGGGCGAAGAGGAACAGCTCCGGCTGCTTAAAAGCGACCTCTCGTCCGACCTTCCGGTCTTTGTCTTCAAGTTCGTGTGCGACCGGGGCATCACCCATGAAGTCGTGCGGCACCGGGTGTTTTCCTTCACCCAGGAGAGCACGCGCTACGTAAATTATGGAAACAGGGGCATAGTTCTCATTCTGCCCGAAGAATTGTACAATTCCTACGATGACCAAAAGGGCGAGACGGACCCCGACGACCTTCTGGCCGGCGAGTGGCAAAAGCGCGCGGAACTGCTCTTTCACTGGTACGGCGAAGATCTGGCACGGGGCTTGAGGCCCGAGATCGCACGGGACATTCTGCCCAACCTTTTGAAAAGCGAGCTCTTTGTGAGCGGCAGGTGGAGCGGCTGGAAGCATTTCATTATGCTCCGGGACTCCGGCCAGGCCCATCCGCGGATACGGTTCCTCGCCAAAGAGGTAAGGAAATACTTCGAAGGCCTTGGCCTCGAGTGCTGACACAGACGGGAGTAAACGGATAGGGATGCGGGAGATATTTTCTCTTCAGTGGGAGTTGAACGTCCACACGCTGGCAAACACCGGCAAGGACTTCGAGGCGACGATGAACGATCCGGAACAAAAGGTGGTCTGGATCGAAAACTACCGCAAGGCGCTTTCCGCCGAACTTGCCGAACTGATCCGGGAAGTTCGCGACCAGGGCCTTTCGACTCAAAACGGCAAGGTGGAAATTGTCGATATTCTTCATTTCCTGGTGAGTCTTTCCCAGATCGTGGGCTTAAACCCGGAGGAGGTCCCTTCTTTCGGCCCGGGTGCAAACGGGGATTCATTCGACTCATGCGCCATTCTTGCGTTTCTGGCCCTAGACGACCTGCAGGGGAGCCTCAAGTGGAAATGGTGGGCCAAAGGGGGCGGTTTCAAACCGGAGAAGGCCAAGAGGGCCGTTGGGGACCTGTGGGAGGTGCTTTTTCGAATCTGCGCCGTTTTCGGGCTGGATTTCCAGGAACTCAAAAAGATCTACGTGGCCAAAAACAGGATCAACTTCGAGCGGCAGCGCAAAAATTACAACGAGGACACAAAAACGGAAGATGACAACCGCACCATCGAGATTTGACGTCTCAAGACCATGAACGATTCCAGGCTCCGGGCAAAATTCATAAGTTTCGAGGGGATCGACGGCTGCGGCAAGAGCACCCTCATGGACCGTTTGGCGGGCTGGCTGACGGAGGCCTCCATCCCCTACATCAGGGTGCGCGAGCCGGGAGGCACACCGATCGGCGAAAAGATCCGCCAGATCCTGCTCGATCCGGCTTCCTCCGAGATGACCGGCAGGGCCGAGGTGCTTCTCTACAGCGCCAGCCGGGCGCAACTCACCTGGCAGGTCATCTCTCCGGCCATGGCAAAAGGCGCGTGGGTCCTGGCGGACCGGTTCGTGGACGCCACCTTCGCCTACCAGGGGTTTGCGCGCGGCTTCGACCTGGAGCATCTGGCCATGATTCAACACTGGGCGACAGGCGGACTCATGCCGGACAAAACGGTCCTGCTGGACTGCGATGTCGATCTGGCCGCCTCCAGGCTGAGCGGAAGGGACGGCGCGGCCCGGGACCGGATCGAGCGGGAAGAGAGCGCGTTTCACCGCAAGGTGCGCGAGGGCTACCTTGCGCTCGCCCGCAAGGAACCCTCGCGGTTCCTGCTCCTGGACGGTTCCATGCCGCTCGAAGAGGTGGTGGAAGATTTCCGCAAACGGTTCTGGCTGGCTGAAATCGGGCGCTGACATCCCGCGGATCTTGTTGGGCTGCGCTACCGCTTAGCCCAACCTACGGTTCCTCCGGGCGCCGTCGAAAGGGCTACCGGCCGGCACGTCATCATTGCCGCAGGGTTGATTGGCGACGGGTGTGCGGGGATGGCGCTTTTTGAGAGCAGGCGCCATGGAAAGGAGACTCGAAATGCCATGGCGTGAACTCCCTTTTCTCACCCGGATTGTCATTTGCGCTCAAATTACGATCCGGCAAACCGTGCTTTTAAAGGGCGGCCCTTTCCCACAACCAAACCATTGTCCCCCCGGGATTCCACTCCGGCGATTAACGGCGCCCCGGGCGGGGCGCCGTTTTTGATCGCTTTCATCTTGGTGGCGTAAGCGCGGTCGAGCAGGCTTAATTCACTTTCCGCTCCCGGCCGGCCCACTCCTTGTCGCGCAGCTTGAACTTCTGGATCTTGCCGGTGGCCGTCTTGGGCAATTCCCCGAACTCCACCGTTTTGGGTGCTTTGAAACGAGCAAGGTTTTCCTTGCAATAATCTATGATGTCTTTTTCCGTAAGGGTCCTGCCCGGTTTTAACACCACGAAAGCCTTGGGCACTTCACCCCATTTGGGGTCGGGGGTTGACACCACGGCCACTTCCAACACGTCCGGGTGTTGGTAAATGGCATTTTCCACCTCCACGGTAGAAATATTTTCGCCGCCGCTGATGATGATGTCCTTCTTACGGTCCATGATTTGGATGTAGTTGTCCGGGTGCATGGCGGCAAGGTCTCCGCTGTGGAACCAGCCCCCGGCAAACGCTACTTCCGTCGCTTTGGGGTCCTTGTAGTAGCCGAGCATGACGTTGTTGCCCCGCATGACGATCTCCCCAATGGTTTTTCCATCGCGGGGGACCGGCTGCATGGTGATGGGGTCGACCACGTCCAGGTGAAGGGCGGTGACATAGGCCACGCCCTGGCGCGCCTTTATGTGGGCCCTTTCTTCAAGCGTCAGGCTATCCCACTTGGTCTGCCATTCGCATATGCTGTGGGGGCCGTAGACCTCAGTCAGGCCGTAAACCTGCGTGACGTTTACCCCCAGCTCCTCCATGTTCTTGATAACCGCGGGGGCGGGCGGGGCGCCGGCGGTTATCACCTGGAGCTGCTGCTTGAATTTCACGTCTTTTGCGCCGGGATAGTTGGCCATGCCGATCAGGACCGTGGGAGCGGCGCACAGGTGGGAAATATTTTCTCTTTCAACCAACCGGTAGATCTCTTCGGGAACGACTCTACGCAGACAAACGTGAGTGCCGCCCATGGCCGTGACACCCCAGGTGTAGCACCAGCCGTTGCAGTGGAACATCGGCAGTGTCCACAAATAGTTGGACCGCGAGGTCAGGCTGAATTCCACGGCTTCCCCCAGGGCGTTCAAGTATGCTCCGCGATGGTGATACATTACGCCTTTGGGAAGCCCTGTGGTGCCGCTGGTGTAATTGATGGTGGCCACCTGGTATTCGTCGTCCACAACAGGCGCCATGGGCGCATCCGAGCCGGTCTGCAGGAACTCTTCGTATTCCATGCCGTCTAAGGGCTTTTCGCTGCTGATGTCGCAGATATTGACCACCGTCTTGATATTGGTCAGTTCGCCCATTACAGACTGAACCAAATTGGCAAATTCGTTGTCCACGAACAGAGCTGTTGAATCCGAGTGATTCAATATATAGGCTATTTCGCGCGGCGAAAGGCGGATATTGACGCTTACAAGCGCGGCGCCGATCATGGGCACGGCATAGTGGGCTTCCAGCATGGGAGGGGTGTTGGGACAAATAAAGGCAACCTTGTCGCCCTTGCCCACTCCGATCTTCTTTAAAGCGCTTGCCAAACGGTTTACCCTGCCGTAGAAATCCCGGTAGGTGTACCGCTTGTCCTCGTAGACGACGGCGGTTTTATCCGGGTAAATCGACTCGCTGCGGCTCAGAAAATTGACTGGCGTGAGCACATCGAAAAAAACTCTGTTTTGATCTTCAGACATAACGCTTTCTCCCTTCACCTGGCATCGGAATATCGTCTTTAAACAAAGTCGGCATGAGTTTGGAACAACAATTTCAGAGAAATCAATAGTAAAGAACACACTTTCATCTTGATTTGCAAGGATTTTTTCGCCCTCCGCAAAACCCGGCGGCAAAAAAGAGAGGGCCTTGAGTCGGGCAATCCATCAGGCGCAATCTTCGGGAGAGTCGCTATTTTTGGTAAGACCTTTTTCCATGGCAAAATGTGTAATCGAGGCGGCGCTGTGCAGGTCGAGTTTTCTCATAAGGTTGGCGCGGTGCTTTTCAACCGTTTTGATGCTTATGGACAGGCAATCGGCAATTTCCTTGTTTTTACTTCCCGCGGCGATCATTTTGATAATCTGGCGCTCACGCGGGGTCAGGGTCTGCCAGGATGTGCGCGATTTTATCCTCTTTCCGCCTTCCAGGTAACCGACAATCAGCTTCTGAGGAATCGAGGCGCCTATAGAACCCCTGCCCGAGAAAACCTCTTCTATGGCCAGCATCAATTCGTAGTGGGATGCGTCCTTTAGAACGTAGCCGTCGGCGCCGGCGGCAAGGGCGTCCAGAATGCGCTCCTCTGTCTTGTGAACGGTCAGCACCAGGATTTTGGTGGAGGGGCTTATCTTTTTAATTTCTCTGGTCGCCCCCACCCCGTCGAGCACCGGCATGGAAAGGTCCATTATGACCAGGTCGGGCTTAAGAGATTTGACCAGTTGGACGGCCTCCCGGCCGTCGCCCGCCTCGCCTACCACCTCAAAGGACGACTGGGCGGACAAAAGCATTCTGAGTCCCTCTCTAAGAATTGCATGGTCTTCGGCCAGAACGATCCTTTTTATCTCCTGCATGGTTTAACCCTTCCATCGAGGTCTTTTGGGAACCGGCGGTTGCAGTGCGCTGAGATTATTAAGGCAATTTTCGTGCCGAATATTTTTCATCGCAGGCTGCGAGGCGGAAAAGGGGAAGTTCCAAAGAGCGGGGGAGCGTCTCCCCCGCTCCCCCAGGGATTGGGGCACACGCGCTCTGTTTATGGAAGCCGCCTATGCTGTTATACGCTGTTATTGACACTATTTTTCAATCCTCCATCTTGTAACATAACGACTTTCAAACACTTTTGGATTTTGAGGTCCAAAATAACAGCGTAATAACAGCCAGGAAAAACAGCCAGCTAACAGCATGGGAACAGCCAGCTAACAGCGGGGCCGCCGCCTCCTCGGACGCGGTTTGAACCAGAATGAAACTTGAAGTTTCATACAAGCCAGTAACAGCCAGCTAGTATAGCAATGGGGACAGGGAAGGGTGATGGCGGAGGTATTCAGTTTTCAAAGAGCGGGGTCACCAGGTGAGGCGACCTGCGGACGGCGATGGGATGTACCCTGTCGATTCGTCGGCGCTTGAATCCACAGAACTTCTATCACGAGGGTATTTGCGGCCGCAAAACGGCAACTGGAAACGGAAACCAGAAGCGGCAATAGAAATGGCAATAGAAACGGCTACAGGAGACGGCAAAGGCTGAACGGGGGGATAGGTTGCGCGAAGGCAAAAGAAAAAAGTCAAAAGCTATCTTCCATCCAGAAAGTTCCTGATGTGCAACGCTGCGCTTGTGCGCACCCCCGTGACGACCCGAATTTGCGGACGGACACGACCGGGGTTTCCGGATGGACACTAAATAGCGCCGGTGGATTTTCAATGTGATAGAGCAATCCTTCTATTCGCTTTCCTGCCTGCCTTCGACAAGACGCCGCGCGCTCACTTGGTCGGTGGAATAATCCGGCAGAAGGATCGGCGCGACAATCGAGTCGGTAATACCTGCGTCGACAAGTTCTTTTTCAAACCTGGCCACATGCTCCAGGGTGAGTTTACCCAACTCGACGCCGCCGCTCACATACTTCGAGGCGCTTATCCCGGCCCTTCGACCGAAAGTGATGACATCCTGGAGGCTGTTGCCCATGAGGCGGTTTTCACCGTGGAGTCCCCCCGTGCACTCGCCGGCGGAATACAACCCGGGGACAACCGTTTCGCAATCGGCATTTATGGCTATGCCGCCGTTTTGATAGTGCAAGGTGGGATAGACCAGCATGGGCTGCTTGCTGATGTCTATGCCGTGGCGTTCGAACTGGATGAATTTTGCGGGCAATTCCTTTTTGACAGTCCCTTCGCCGTGGAGCAGGTCGATCATGGGGGAATCGAACCACAGGCCGTAGCGCCCGGTCGGAGTCACTACCGCCTTGTTCTTTTCTATTGCTTCCTTAATGAGTTCGGCGGATTCGACATCGCGGGGCTCCAGGGGAAAACAGAACTGATCGCCGTCGACGTTTAGCACATGAGCGCCAAGGCCGCGGACTTTTTCCGTGATGAGAAGGCCCACGTTTTGTTCCGGGAAGGCAACGCCGGTGGGATGATACTGCGTCGAGGGCAGGCAGGTGGTTCCGACTCCGGCGCGATAGGACATGACGACGCCGTCCATCGTCGCCCCGTAGTGGTTGGTGGTTGCAAAGCCTTTGATATGAAGCCGCCCGTTTCCACCGGTGGCGATGATTACCGCCTTGGCGCGGGCTATGAAAAACTCCCGGGTCTCCATGTTGTAGAGAATGGCGCCCGCGCATTTTCCGGTTTCATCGAGGATGATTTCCACAGCGGGGCAAAATTCGAGAATGGAGATGCGGTCCCTGCGGTTTCTAGCCTCATCTCGTAGAACACGCATGATTTCAGCGCCGGTCATATCTCCCGAGGACTGCATGCGCTTGCGGCAGGAGCCCCCGAAATGGCGGCAATCGAGACGGCCGTCGGGCAGCTTGTTGAAGATCATGCCAAGGGACTCGAGCCAGGCGATGGAGATGGGGGCGTCATGGGCCAGAGCGGCGACAAGATCGGGCTGGTTGGTGAAGTGGCCGCCGCCTATCGTATCAAGGTAGTGATAGTAGGGGGAATCGCACTCCCGGGTAGCAGCCTGGATACCGCCCTCGGCCATCATCGTGTTGGCGTCCCCGTGGCGGAGCTTGGTTGCCACGATGACTTTAAGGCCCGCGTCGGTAGCCATCAGGGCGGCCGAGGTGCCGCCACCGCCCGCCCCGAGAATCAGGACGTCGGTATCGTAATCGAGTTTGGAAAGATCGACCTTTTCGGGATGGAGCATCGAACGCGATTCCATGACCCTTCTTACTTCCTCCGGTACGACCAGCCCCTTGTCCGGGCCAACCCTCAGAGGTCTGCGGCCTTCCTCCTGATAGTCGGGGTGAAATTTTGCGAGAACCACCGCGCGCTCCTCGAGGTTCAACGCCGGAAAGTTCTCTCCGCGCTTCGCCCTGGCCACCCGCTCCGGCCTGGTTGCTTCAACCTTCTTTATCAGTTCCTGCATTTGAGGTGTATAACTCATCGGTTTCTCCTGGAAACTTGCCTTTTTCGCAATAGGTGAAAAGGGTGGCGAGAAGCGGCCTACAGGTGACTTACGTCCTTAGGCATCCATGTCCCCAGCCCAACCATATCGGGTTCGCGTTCCCGCTCCTTGTAGATCTTTTCGAGTTCGGCATGGCTCATCTTCTGAAGTCCGGCCAGCAGGGCATCGTATTTTCCGGACTCGATTTCCGCGACACGCTTTTTCAGATGCGCGGCCCCGGGCTGCATGTATTTTCCGTAAAGGCGGCGCACGAGCTGGGCTATATGATACTGGGGCAGTTCGCCCATGCAGCGGCCGGCGCACATCCCACACTGGATGCAGTCGAAGGAGAGCTTGGCGGCCCTGGCCAGATCACCCTGTTTTATTGCCGAAATATAGTCGAGCACTTCGACTTTCATCGGGCAGGCCTTGGAGCAGTTGTTACAGGCGACGCAGCGGAAAATTTCCGGGTAGAGGGCATGGACAGCATCGGCGAGCGGCTCGATTGTCTCGATGTCGTATTGAGCCCGGTTTGCGGGATAAAACGGGATCTGGGCCAGGAACATGTTGGGTTCGACAACCGTCTGGCAGGCAAGACCGAAATAGAGTTTGTAGTCGCCTTCCCCGCGGTAGACCGTAGGACATGCTCCACAGATGCCGCCCCGGCAGCCCGCGCCCCTCAGGAACTTAAAGCCCGCATACTCCATTGCCTTCATTATGGTAAGCGTTTCCGGCACTTCATAGCGCTTGCCCATCACAAATATAGGGATGGTTTTAGCCCCTTCGGGCAGTATGGCCCTGTCACCAGTTGCAACCTGTTTGCGTGCTGACATTTAATTTATCTCCCTGGAACTTGAATTGATCAACATATTCGACCGGGAATTTCTTATGGTTGTACGGAAGCCGACCCCACCGGAAAGTTTTTCGAGCGCAAAAATTCGACGGAAGCGGCATCGTTTCTATCCGGCCGATAGGATTCGGGGCCAAGACCAAGCGCCATGGCAAGAAGCTGCGAAAAATAGAAAACGGGCAGCTTGCGGGCGATTTTTTGCTGTTGTAAAAGCTCCCCCTGCTTTTTGACAAGGTTATATTCGCAAAGAGGACAGCTGAGTATGAGGGCATCGGCGCCTCCGTCCGAGGCACTCGCGATGATTCTTCCGACCACATCGACGACCACGTCGGGGTGAGCCAGCACTTGGTAGGAGCCGCAGCAGACGGTGTTGGCCGAGAAGTCGACGGCCTCGGCGCCAAGGGCTTCGACGAATTCGTTCATGACCCTGCCGTGGGGGGGCTCGATTGCTACATCTTTTGGCCGAACCAGGGTACAGCCGTAATAAGCGGCAATTTTCATCCCGCTGAGCGGCACTTTTATTTTTGCCCGCAAATTGTCCCAACCGACCGTATCACGAAGGAAAGTGATGAGATGCTCGACTTCGACTTCACCGTGGTAATCGTTTTCCTCGTTCATGAAGTCGTTTATGGTTTTTCTTTTGATCTCGTCGTGGCGCATGAGCAGGTTCGCCCTGGCGAGCGAGTTGTAGCACATGGAACATAGGGTGACGAGACGCTCGCTTCCCTCGTTCATCGCCCGCACCAGATCCCGCACGGGGGCGACGTGGTGTATGAGATCGTCGTCGGCCAGAGAATGGACCGCACCGCAGCAGTTCCATCTTGGCAGTTCACCGACTTGCACTCCCAAGGCGGTAAGAGATGCCAGGGCCGAATCTTCGAGGTGCTTGGCCTTTGTCTTCAGGGTACATCCCGGATAATAGCTTACTTTCATGATATCCCTCAACTCGTCAGCTTTCTGAAGCCGCTCACCAGAGCTACCTGGGGCATCTCTCGAACGGCGCCGTCAGGCAGCCTGGAAGGCTCTATCCTGTTGATGTTTTTTCGCAGAACAAGGAGCCGAACGGCTTCCATCACCCTCGCAACGTCGATTCCCCTCGGGCAACTTACCGTGCATGAGTGGCAGGAGGCACATTCCCAGCCCGTTTCAACATCGGCGATACGGTGGGCCATCCCAAACTGCAACATGCGCATTATTCTCCTGGGCAGGGTCTGCATGTTTTCAGACATGGGGCACGCGCCGCCGCAGGTACCGCATTGAAAGCACAGGCGAATATCCTGTCCGCTCAATTGATTTATTTTTTCTATGAACTCGTGATTGATTGTCTTATCGGAAATCTCGATCGCCATGTTCACCCTCGTTTCCCCGAGATCAGGGAGTGATCAGAGTGCGACAGTTTATATTTTTTTTCACTACTGTCCGGTTAAATTCAAAAACGGCGGCGAATGTATAGGGTGGGCACAGTTTCACCGTGCCCACCGAAAGGGTGGGCAAGATAAGGCCTTGCCCACCCTACAAAATCTCGATCGCCATGTTCACCCTCGTTTCCCCGAGATCAGGGAGTGATCGGAGTGCGACAGTTCATATTTTTTTTTCTTGCGGAAAGCCGTTGATAATATTGCCAGGTCTCTCGCATGCCCTCAAGAAACGGAGTAAAGGTGAAGCCTGTTGCTTCGCGAATTTTATCGCATGAATAGACTAAGTGATGATCCAATGGAAAGGGCAGCGGAATCCGGTGATTATCGATCTCGGAAGGGGAAAGTTTTTCCACCTGGAGTCGGCGGCCGGTAATTATTTCCAATACTTCCACCAGCCTCTGATAAGAAACAAGTTCAGGGCCGCAGACATTGAATGCTTCTCCCGATACCTTGTGCTCATTGATACATTTTAGAGTAAGAGAGGCGAGATCATCCACCCGCAGGAAGCTGAAAAGAGGCAAACTCGTATCCGGGAGGATGAGTGTGCGGTTTTTTTCGATCAAATCGAAGAAATAGGATTCCCTCGGAGCGTAATTGTAGCGGCCGTAAATGATGGCAGGCCGCAGAACGGTGTAGCGAAAACCTTTTTTGCCGCTCAGTGAGGCAAGCTCTTGTTCGGCCAGCCACTTATTGAGGCCGTAATCCGCGTAAGGTCCGAGTTCGGGCTGCGGCGCCGAAACCTTATCCGCGGATTCTTTGACCGGTAGATCGGCGGTGTCGGCGTAAACCGTGGTGGTACTGATTAAAATATAATGACCCACCGAACCGGCGAGGTTGCCGATCAAAGACCGTATGTGCTCCGGCGTATAGGCGCAAAAGTCAATCACCGCATCCCAATGGAGGGCCGGGATGCGCTTTCGGATCAGCTCCGGCTGGTCCCGATCGCCCACGATCTCTGCAACCCGCTCAAAATTTAGAGGAAGATTGCCGCGATTAAACACAAATATATTAAATTGCTCCCGAGAGATCAGTTTTTCAATGAAGACTCTCCCGGCAAAATAACTTCCGCCGATAATCAGCAGGTTTTCCATCATCTCTCACCTAAGGGTTTAATCCTTTCCAATACACGGGGGTCCGAGATTTTTCGGGCTATCTCATTGGCGTGGTCCAGAAGAAAGTCACTGTCGAGGGTGCTGAGATGCTCCAGGCGCAGCGACCCGATTACCGCGGCGCTGATCTTTTCAATGAGATTCATTTTTTTGCTCATATCAGGTTCTACGGCCAGGTCTTCGATGCGGGAGTAAAGGAAATCTCCCATTAAGGAAAGCGAGCGCACCGCGTGATGGCTCCACTTGTAAAAAGGGCGGAAACATCGATTGAGGAGAAACCCCAGAGCGATAATTTCGGAAGAGAACTTTGTAACCGCGTATTGAGCGGGAAAAATTTGTCCGCGCCCGATCATGCGCCTCAGATTGTATTGACCGGCCTGAGCTGCCGAGGCACAACAAAGGGCTATTTTCGCCAGGCGCACATCTTCGGGGAAAAAAGCCAGAAGGCCTTCCCGAATCGCCGAGAATTTTCCGCAAGGGTCGTGGAATACCCTTCCATTGGTGCAGGCGGCAAGGTTTGCTTCGGGGATATAAAACCATTTCAGAGGGTCGTCGGGGACATGAGGCAATCCCAGGAAGCGGCGATAAAAAGCCCCGGTTTCAAACACTCCCACCCGGGATTTTCCCCAAAAGGATTCAAGGCGCTGGAAGTTCTCAAACTTTTTCGGCAATTTTTCATATTCGGCCTGGAGCGCCGAACCCACAGCCGCAAAGTCGTCCGGGGCCAGCCAGAGGCAAAAGCCGGGGCCCCAATCGTGATCGCGGGAGATCTCATCGTCGAAGCCGAAACACTCCGACCCCTCGCCCACAAGACCGACGGCGATCCGGTCCCGGTAACCGGGAAACCTGGCCGCTATCATTTTCTCACCGTGGGTGTGAAAGTATCTCCGGCTGAGATCGAGCCCCTTCATGCGCGCCTGCTTTCAACGTGGAAAGAGATTTTTTCATCCGAGACTTTTGAAGTAGAGTTCAGCATGCTCCAAATCTTTGAACCCACCCTTTTCGACCAATCTTTCGAGCATTTTGAGCGTGAGGTTTTCCCCGTTGGCAAGAGCCTGGTCGATCTGCCGATAGTATAATTCGATAGTTTTGTGGCCGTAGGTTTCCAGTTCGCAGCGAAGATAGACGCTAAAATTCCTGCCATCATCGGTTGGTTCCATTCCCCTGCATGCCACACGATAGACATGGGGATATTTATTTCTTACTTCCGCCTGCCAATGGCTATCAACCGCGACGATCCTTTCAATCAAGGGGTTGAAATTCGTTCGGGGAATCAGATTGTCCATGCGGGCGTATTTTTCGGCCAGAAGGTTTCGACCGGCAGCTTCGGCCTGGAGTAGATCGACAAGATAGGAGGCAAGCATCTCCTCGGTCCATAGTTCGAAGATGCTTGCCCGAATTTGGCGAAATGCAGCCGGAGATTGCTGGCATGCCACGGGGTAGGCGCTTCTCACCCTCCGAAACATCTCCCATTCGGAGTCGAGCACCGCAACGACCAACTCCAGGGCTTCCGGCAGGTTTCCCATCTTCATTACCTTTTCCAATGGATTTCCCCTTTACCCCACTATCAGCGGATCGATCCTGTCCCGTATACTCTTGGTCGAGATCTTTTCGGCAATCGCATTGGAGTGATCCAACAGGTAATCGCTGTCAACCGTGCTCAGCTTCAGCCATTTCAGTGTCCCGATTACCGCCGAACTCATCTGTTCCATCAAATCCATCTTTTTGCCCAAGTGGGGTTCAGCGTTCATCTCGCTTATTCGGGAGTAAAAGAAATCCCCCTTTATGCGAAGCGAGCGCATGGCCCTAAGGCTCCATTGATAAGATGGACGAAAGCGGCGGTTGATGAGAAATACCAAGGAGATTATTTCGGAAGCATACTTGGTGGCCGCATATTCGGCCTCGGCGGGCTGGTTTTGTCCGATCAATCCCGGGATGCTGTCCTGGCAGATGTGAGCGGCGGCGCAGCGCAACGCCATTTTCGCAAACCGCACCTGTTCGGGGAAAAACGCCAATAGACCCTGCCTGATGGCTGAAAATCTTCCCGGAGGATCGTAGAATATCTTTCCATTGGTGCAGGCGGCAAGGTTTGGCTCGGGTATATAAAACCATTTGAGAGGGTCGTTGGGGACACAGGTCAAGCCTATGAAGCGGCGGTAGAATTCCCCTATTTCAAACACTCCCACACCGGTTTTTCCCCGGATGGAAGCAGACTCGGCTCTCTTTGGCAGTCTTTCATATTCGGCCTGGAGCGCCGGACCGAGAGCATTATAGTCATCGGATTCGAGCCAAATGCAAAACCCCGGTCCCCAGTAGCGATCCCGGAGAATCTCATCGTCGAAGCCGAAACACTCAGAGCCTTCTCCCACAAGACCGACGGCCATCCTGTGCTGCAATCGGGGAAACTTGGAGCTTATCATCCTGTCACCGTGCATACGGAAGAATCTCTCACTAATATCGAGTACGTTCATGTGACCCCTCCACGGAAAAAGTGTAAAGTCATCCCTAGCTCATACAGTGGCGGAAAATCTCAGCACTTTTACGGCTTCCAGTTCCTCGGATTCGCCCGACGATGCCAATGTCTCCATTTTTCGGGCCGTATCGAGACTGATATATTTTTCACCGCATTGTTCGCATAAACCGGCAGGTACATCCTTGATTACATAAAGTCGACCTTCGAGCCGGTAATCGAAATTTCCCACGACAACCGGCTTTATTGCACCCGTGCAGAAAGGACAATTGCCTTTGAAGTTTTCCATGTATTCCTCGCTGAATCGGGACCGGGTTCGGGGAGTCGACCAGAGCGGCAAGGCAGGCTGATAGACGATAAGCACCCTCACGCCCGACTCTTGGGATCCACAAAACATCACATGCAGCGGTTTATCGCCCGCAAAGCCAAGAGCCACATAAAACGGCATGCGTCGCGGGTGGCTATGAATTTCGATCACCCGCCCCGACGAGAGCACCGAGATGATGATGGAAAGGCTCACCCTGCAGGCTACCAGCTCTCTGATCACATGCTCTGAGAGAAACATCTCCCCACGCCGGATCGCTTCCCCGCACCACTGAAATTCCGAGCCCGATGGCATCGCCGATCACCTCCAGTCGATGTGGCGGACTAAACGCCAAGCCCAGCCGAATACCCGTCGGCGATAGCTGCCCGCATGTCGCCCGGGCGCTTGCAGTCGCCCGCCGGAAACACCCGTGCGACTATTCCTTCCAGTTCTTTTTTGAGTCCGTCCTCGGGCGTTCCCCCCACGGCAACAATTATCGTATCGACATTTAGAATACCGCGTTTCAGGATGCCGTCGGGCCCTCCATGCTCCCACCTTACCCCCTCCGCGTTGAATTCCCGAGCGGAGGTGCGTCGCAAAAGCTTTACACCCTTTGCCGCGAGCTCCAGCAGCAGGGGGATGCGAGTGATGGCCGGCATATCCGTTCCCACATCGTCGAGCATCTCCAAAACGGTAACAGCGTGTCCTTGATCCGAGAGTATTTTCGCTGTTTCCAGGCCCACCATGCCTCCTCCGACTATAGCCACCGATGCGCCAATGGGCTTGTAGCCTCCGATCACGTCGACAGCCGAAAGATAGCTTGCGCCTTCCTTGGCCACCAGCTTGCTCGGCAGGGCCGGTCGGCAGCCCGTGGCCAGAATCACCACATCAGGATTGAGCAGTTTTACCGATTTTGCATCCGCGTTTTTCCCGACCACAATCTCGACACCCTCTTTTCGAGCCGCGCGCACCAAAAAGTCCTTCAGCTCGTCAAATTCTCCTTTTTCCGGCAATAGGGAGGCCATCTGAAACTTACCGCCAATGGTCGGGGCCTTTTCCCATATCGTTACGGCATGTCCACGGGAAGCCGCGGTCCGGGCGGCTTCGAGTCCGGCAGGACCGGAGCCTACCACCAAGACCTTTTTACTGGAGACGGCTTTGGGCAGCCGAAACGGCAATTCGTTTTCCTGTCCCAGTTGCGGATTGGTAAGACACGTTATAGGCAGACCCTTCTCGATATTTCCCACGCAACCCTGACAGCAGGAAATGCAGGGACGAATATCTTCGGCCCGGTTTTGGCAGGCTTTTAGCGGCCAGTCGGGGTCAGCCAGGAGCGGCCGGCCCAGTGCGATCATATCGGCTTTGTTTTCCTGAAGCACCCGCTCGGCAAACTGAACATGGCGTATCTTATTGACCGCGATCACCGGAATGGAAACCGCCCGTTTTATGGCCGCGGCCAAGTCCACAATGCAGCCTTCGGGCATGCCGATGGTCGCTTCGGCGGGAATAAAATCCCTGTCCCATAAAACACTGGCAAAGCCGGTCGAAATGTGCAAGGCGTCAACCCCCGCCTTTTCCAGCGCGACAGCGATTTGAGCTATCTCTTCCGGCGAGTTGCCCCCTTGGGGTTCCTTGCCGTTCATTCGGCAAACTATGGGGATGTGAGAGCCGGCCGCGGCTTTTATGCTTTTTACGATTTCCAGCACGAACCGCATTCTGTTTTCGAGACTTCCCCCGTACTGGTCGGTGCGCTGGTTCGACCAGGGAGACAGGAACTGGCCGCAAAGATACATGTGGGCGCAGTGGAGGCCGATCATGTCGAACCCGGCCCTTACGGCCCTTTCGGCAGCTTGACCGAAGCGGCTGATGACCCTCTGGATTTCATCGACTCCGAGCGGTTTGGGCACAACGTGTCCGGGGGCGGGATGGGCCAGGGGAGAGGGCCCGATGGGCAGCCGTCCGCCGGTTCTTTTGAGACATCCATTGCCCGGGGCTATCTGCCCGGCCCTTCTGCCCGCATGAGAGAGTTGCATGACGGAGACCGCCCCGTGGCCGCGTATGGTGGAGGCCAGTTTCGTTAGACCCGGCAAATATCGGTCTCTGTCGATAGCCAGCGGATGATCGGTGTTGTTGCCGATCGGACATTCCACAATTCCGTCTTCAATGGTGATGAGACCGACGCCGCCCTTCGCCCTCCTGTCGTAGAACCGGATCATTCGATCGCTTACATATCCGTCTGTTGCAAAATGAGTGGTCATCGGCGCCATAACGATGCGGTTTTGAACTTCCACTCCCCCGATCCGGATAGGGTCGAATAGCTTCATGGTGGTCATCTCCATGCTGTTGATTAGTGATGCCGGGTTCTTCCCCGCTCGGTCCCAAAGAGCTTGCACCGGGGTTTGAGCGCCACCTGGCCCTCAAGGCTCAGTGTGCCCCCCGCAGTAGTCGCACCCGGGATTCATGGAGACACGGAGTTCCGAGAAATCCATCTCCAGCAGGTCTGCGTAGAGCAACCGCCCGACCAGCAAGCTTCCTTGTCCGAGGATATGTTTTATGACCTCCGAGGCTTGCAAAATCCCCACAAATCCGGCGGACACCCCGATCACCCCGGGTGCGGACGAATTGGAGGTCGATGGGGGCGAGGAGGGATAGAGGCAGCGATAGCACGGCCCCCTGCCGGGGATAATGGTCATGATTTGTCCTTCGAACCCGGAAACGGCCCCGTACACCCATGGTTTTCGGGCCAGTATGCAGGACTGGTTAATCAGGTCGCGGGCCTCGAAGTTGTCGGTGCAATCGATTACGGCATCGAAGTGTCTTACCATTTCGAGCATTTCCATTACCGATTCCACCCGACGGGGATAGGTCACGATTAGTGTTTCCGGACTGAAGCAGGCGATCGTATCCTTGGCGGAAAATACTTTCGGCGTTCCGATGCGTTGAGGGTTATGAAGGATCTGGCGGTTCAAATTGGAGAGTTCGATACGGTCATCATCGGCTATCCCAAGCATTCCCACCCCCGCGCAGGCAAGGTAATAGAGAGCCGCCGAGGCGAGCCCCCCGGCGCCCAGCACCAGGACCCTCGCACCGCCAAGCTTGCGCTGACCCTCCGGCCCGATCTCGGGCATGCTGATTTGCCTCGAATGCCTTCGGGCTTCAAGCGATTCATATCCCATGGCTATTGTTCAACCCCTCTGAAGAGTGCGTCGGGATCTTCGAACATTTTTCGAAATTTCTCCTTTGCCCCTTCTCTCATGCGCCGCGCCTCCTCTTCACTTATGTTCCGGCCGCTTATCCATCTTTCCAGCAACCGCCCCCCCGGCAACCACCTCTCCATGGTCTCCCGCTCAAAGACCCACATCTTTTCCTCTACGCCCAAAGAGCAAAGAATATCCCATACTTGCTCCCTTTGCCCGAAGTGGCAATAGACGCACATCACGCAGTCGCCCAACTTGAATTCCCCGATGACCTTACGGTCATACTTGGCGGCCGGAATCATTTTCCTCTCGACGTAGGGATCGATCTTTTTGGCCAATCCGGCGAGTTCTTCAACGGGGCCCAGGACTATCCACTTTCCCCAGTTTTCGAGGTATTGGCTATTTGTGAGCTGCCGGCCCTGATAGTTGATGTAATTGTAATCCCCGTAATAATGGCTTCGCGGAACTATGAAGATGAAATGCGACTCGGGTCTGTCGATGATCATCGCCTCTCTCCCTCACGCTCATCCCGCGGCTTCGGCGGGAATGATCTGTATGGTGTCCCCGTCACGGAGCATGGTGTCCAGGCCTTCCAGATAGCGGACGTTGTCGCCGTTATGATAGACGTTGATATGGTCCGGTATGGTTTGGGGCCCAATCCCGGTGGCCTCGCGCAACTCCGGGAACTTCCGCGCCAAAAGATCGAGCACGGGGCCAAGCAGCCTTTCTTCCGCCACATCCAGGCGGATCCTTTTCTGCTCGCCTGCCCGGGAGGCAAAAACCGAAGGCAGTTTGACCAAAATCATCATGAATCGTTTCTCCTTTCACCCGTGCGCGGGACATGGCGCGAGGCGGTCCCGCCGGTCGGTTGAGCCGAGCCCCCGGTTACAAGACAACGTTGCGGCAGAATCTCAGGTATTCGCTCTCTGTCTTTTCAAGGAAGCCCTTCTGCATCTGGAGAGTGAGAAGGATCGATTCGAGAGTGGGCTTGCTGGCTTGAAGGCTGGTGACCAAAGACTCCCGAAGAGTGGCCCCGGCTCCAACCATCTCTGCTATCATCAGGCTGGTTCGCGTGGAGACGTCCAGGGACATCTCGGAGTTGCCGCGAATGAGGTTTATGGCGTGCATGATCTGGTCCGCCTGCTCTTCGGTAATACCCGTTTTGCGAATCAAGACCTCCCTTTCGACCGCATTGGGGAGGTAGTCCATCAAGATCACGTAGAAACGGTCCCGCAGGGCGGGATCGAGCATTTCGGTGCCCACGTATTCCTCGCCTTCGTTAAGAGTGGCGAAGAAGACGACCCCTTCTGCGACCTTCAACATTCCCAGCTCATCCATCCACACCTGTCGGTCGTCGGATAGAATGGAAAAGAGCATGTTAAGGGCTTTGGGATGCTCGGGCCGGTTGATTTCTTCGAGGTGGATGACGCAACCCGGGGTCTGGATGGCCTGGGGAAAGAGAAACTGCTTGTACTTGGTCTCGCCGCTTTCCAGGGCGTATTCCCCGAAAAGCTGGCCGGGTTCGGAAAGGATTCCCACCTGGAAGGTGGCAAGCGGTCGCTGATAGACCGCGGCATACTGATGAACGATCGAAGATTTACCGCATCCCTGCCTTCCGGCGACAAGCACGTTTACGGGGTGCCTTTGGGCGATGCGATGAATTCTTTCCAAAATGTCCAGCGTTTCATTGTCAATGTAGAAATATGGGTCTTCCTGCGGAATGGGGATTCCATTGTTTTCCTTGAAGGACATGGCGTATCTCCTTTACGAGTGAATAGCCTGCAAATAAATGAAACTTATATTCTCATGAGAGATATCCGCTCTTGGACATTCGGACATCGCCTCCGTTTTTGCCGATTCACGAGTTCTCATTGCCAGTTGATGCACCTGATCAATGATCCAAACACATTGGGAAGCTCATCAATCTTATCGATATACTGAACCAGATTGCCGTATTCTTTTGTTAACGATTGCTTAGCGGATGGAGTACAACCTATCCCCAGTGTTAAGAGACTAATTCTTTTCTTCTTGCAAAATGCTATGGCGTCGCCCACGCCGCAGCCCCAATTGGAGGCGCCGTCCGTAATATGAATAAGAAAAGGTTTTTTGCGTCCGACTTTCATACTCAACGCCGTGGCGATTATTGCTTCCCCCGAGGCGGTCTTGCCATGAGGAAGCACGGAGAAAAATCCCCCCCGGACGAAGATTTCCGTCAATCGGCACTTATTGTTGACCTCGTTGTAGGCGAACATCCTGGAAGTCGAATTGAAGCTCTTGACCGCGGTAAACAGAGTTTGAACAATTGTTTCCGTCTGTTCCCACTTCTCCGGATCGGCCATCGACCCCGATGCGTCAACCACTATGACGATATCGTTTAGAAGTTCGAATTCATTTTTCTTGACGTGAAAAGCCAATCCCGAGGTAGGCGCCCTGTACAGTCTCCTCCGGTCGATCTTTCCCGAGGTCAAGCCCCTGTTGTAGGTGGTCTTCCTCTGCGAGGCGGCCTTGATGATGAGCTTGAGTTTTTGAAGGAGCGCTTTGTCCACCCTGTTGGCGGCATCCATAACGAGGTCGTTTTTTTCGATTTGAACGACATCATCTATGTTCTTGACATTGCCCCTGACATCCTCGCTGTAACTCACCTTCCTGCGGAACGTGGATTCAATCTGACGGGCAAAGCTGTAAATGGTCTCCTGGAGGGCCTTCTTTTCGTCGTCTTCGAGTTCAACCTCTCTAAAATCCGGGTCCTGAATGAGAAACGGGTCGGAGCGGTCTCCGGGCCAGAACTTCACGTACTCCAAAAGTTCCGACCAAACGGACAGGTAGAGGTTGAGACGGTATTCGCTACGTTCGGTGACGCGTGGAATTTCCGGGCATTCGTCAATGAGCCGCTCGACCATTGAATTCAAAAGGGCAATGGGCTTGCCGTAGAGCTTGGCGAGATCGCCCACTCCCCTGACGTTGCCTGCCGTTATGTCTCGGAACCGTTCCTTGTATTTTTCACCGGAGCGGTCGGCGGCGATTCTCCACCATAAATGGAGGACATGAGTAAAGGTCGGGGGAGTAAGGAAGCCCTGGGCTTTGTTGATGTATTCCCAAAGCCGCGCCTTTTCGGTATAGACACCCAGAAAGGTGCGGTTGGCCAGGCAATCCACGTAGACCTTTTCGCACATTTCGAGAAACAGTTTGAGCTTGTACCGATAGGGGGGCAACGGAGAGGCCTTCTCGATGCCGATTCTTTTGAGCCGTTCGCTCCATTCCCTGGTTTCAAAGGCCTGGCGGACGGTGATGCCGACCATGATGTCGGTCCGGTCGGCCGGGACGGGATATACCCCGACCACGGGAGTCGGATCGAGAGCAAGGCCGTTTTTATGCTCCATGCCTGTCCAAACGATGGTCCCCAGGTTGGGACCTATGAACGACCCGATTTTTCTCAGGCTCCCAAGAAGCTTTGCAAGCTCGATAACTTCTATCGGGGACTTGTCCCTTCTCCAAAAAGCCGAGTACCCCCGCTCCCCTTGCACCAGGAAGCGGTCGACCACCCCGGATTCGGACCTTGCCGCTTCATTCATATGGATCACCTCCTGAACCAAAACCGAGTGGCGAGATTTTACGCCAAGTCAAGCGCGCGCCCCCTGCCGCGAGAGGCAGGGGAACTCGCGCCATCATCCGAGGAGCCTCACACGTGATCGCGGAAGCTCAGCTTACCTACTTCGTGCTTGGTGCAGGTCATGTTTTGCGCATCCCGAACCCAGCGTTTCCAGACGGATCCCATTTTTGTCCGGTTGACCGTGCACTGGCCCTGATCGGGGTTTGTGGGGTCGGGGACCTGCCACTTACACGACTTGCAGGGTTTTGACGTTCCTGTTTCATGATGGAGTAGACTCTCTACAGCAACAGTATCCATTTGGTATCTCCTTAAGGCATGGAAATTACGGGACTTGCGCCCCATCGGTTTGCCGCTGTTCACTCACGCGCCCGGGCGTCGCGCCGGCCGGGTGGGCACGATAAAGTCGGCGCCCCCCCGGTCACGCTCTCAGAGCGCGGCACGAACCCGGTTAGTTGGTCAAATCGACGTTTAGGTACTCCAGGTCTTCAGCGCCGAACTGCTGCTCGGTGCGGGCGATAATCGTATTCTGCCCGTAAGTCGGCAGGTCCACAAAACGGGCGCTAAATCCGGCGACACGAACGATGAGGTCCTGGTGTTTTTCCGGTTCTTTTTGGGCCGCCTTCATCTCGGCCGTGCTCACAACATTGAACTGCACGTGGTCGATTTTGAGATCATGCCAGGTGTTCATATAGGCATGCCAGATATCGAAGCCGTGCTTGCTGCGCATCATGGGCACCGACAAGCGCTGGTTGAGCAGGTTGGCCTTCTGGTTTTCCTGCACCTTGGCAACCGATTTGAGGACCGCCGTCGGACCTTTTTTGTCCGTACCGAAATAGGGGGAGATACCGCCGTCGTCGGCGGCCTCTCCGCCGTAGCGGCCATCCGGGGTCGGACCGGTGCGCGAGCCGACTTCCATATAGAGGGCGACAGCCTGCCCCACGGGCAGTACCGGCCCACCGGAGTAGTTGGTAACCTTTCTCATCTCGCCGCCGACGATCTCTTCGTAGTAGCTCTTGATGATCCCATCGGCGTAATCATCGTCATTTCCCCACTTCGGGGCGTTCTTGAAGTCTTTCTGCATTGCCTCGAAGCCTTCCCAGTTGGCCTTCAATGCCTGCGTCAACTGCTTCATGGTATACTTTTTGTCGTCATAGATGAGCTTTTTGATGGCCACCAGGGAGTTTCCGCCAACGATGGTGGTAATGGGGTTATGCCACCCGTTGGGCTGTTCGGAGAGGGAACAGGCCTCGGCCCCAAGCTCCATGCACCCGTCGTCGAGGCTGGAGACGAAAGGAAGCTGCAAAAAGCGGCCTTCCATGTAACGGCTCACGTCTTTGGCCCGGATCAGAAGGCTGATGCAATAAGCATACTGTTTTTTGTAAGCCTCCCAGAGTTGTTCGAAGGTCTGGAAGTCCTCGGCGTATCCGGTTTCGGGACCCAGTTGCATGTCCGCATACGACCAGTCGTAGCCGTTGTTGAGCGTGATTTCGAAAATCTTGCCGGGGAAAATCGAGCCACCGCCCTCCGAGCGGGTCTTCTGAGTCTTTCTTCTGCCGACAAGACCCGGGGACATGCACAAAACATTGGCCCAGTCGTGGGCTTCCTCATCGGTTGCCCCGTTTTTGTTGAGGCTGAACTGGCTGTAATATTTCATCTGTTCGGTGCCGATTTCGTCGTGCTTGATGGACGGGTATCCCAGTCCGTCCCGAATGCACTCGAACACGTGGTAGAGAGTTTTTTCCCGGTTTATCTTGTTGTATCTGAAAACAATGGAAGGCTCGGTGGTCCGGATATTTCTGGCGCCCTCAAGGATTGCATCCGTCATGTCGTTGCAGCCGTCGGAACCGTCCCGGTTGGTGCCTCCGATGGTAAATATGAAAAGATCGTTGGAGCCGGGGAAGATCTCCCTGTAGCCTCGGGATTTGCCCGCGCCGTGTTCGGAGATCTTTAGCCGCTCCATCTCGACCAGTTCCACCACATCCTCGTGGGTCATCGGCTGGAAGGACTTTTTGAGCACGCTTGTCTGGTAGAAAGGCCACAGGACCTTGTCTTCCTTGTGGGCATAGCCGCTGGCATACCTTTCGATGCCGTGGCAGAGGATATAGGTGTACCACTTTACCTGGAAAGCATCCTTTAACCCTTTGCATGGCGTTGCCGGCACTCGGCGGCTGATCTCGGCCATCTCCAGCAGTTCTTCCTTCCTGGCCGGGTCGGTTTCAAAGTTTTCCGCTACGATTTCGCACAGTCTGGCATGCCGTCGGGCCCAGCTGATAACCGCCTTGTCAGCGATTACCATCGCTTCCCAGTTATCTATCTTCTCTATCCAGTCGAGCCCTTTGGTGCCGTCCCACGGCTGTTTGGCCATTTCGGCCTTGGCTTCCCGAATATGTTCTTCGGCCAATTCGATCCGCTTCAGAAGGCCGTCTTCCAGTATGGTCTCGTAGGGAGGCACAATGCTGTTGTAGCCGTGCGCAAACGATGGCGCCTCCATGGTGCTCACCTGGTACATCCGCTGCAAGTCGACCGGATCGAAATATTTTTCGCATTTGGACTGCAAGCTGTGGGGCCACCAGTAGTTGTTGATCTCTTCGGCTTCGGAGGCGGGTTGGGGTGAATAGTCGCTTTGCAGGTAGTCTTTGACGTTCATGTAGGAAAGTTCCGGATAGAGCGGAAACATATTGGGATCTTCGGCATGATAGCCGATTATGAACTCATCCTGCTGCACGACTACCGTTCCCCTGGTCAGAACGGCCGCCAGTTGCAGGGCGCGTCGAATGACCTCGGGCTTCCCACGCGATTGCTTGTGCGCTTCGGTGACCAGCCTCATTCTTTCGATGCCGGCCCGCACCCCCTTTTCCACAAATTCACCGGCCGAGGCATGCTTCCACCTGCATCGCCCTTTGAGTCTCCTGGTTCTGTCGGTGGAGGGCGCAAACAGGTGCTCATGGAGTTCCTCGTCCGGAATATCGGCCTCTTTGGGATTGGCCGGGGGGAAATTGATGATCTTTCCTCTATACGTTACGGGCTGAGCCAGTGTCGTCATGTCGCACTCCCTTGTCTTGAATTATGAACGTTGCCGAAAAGTCGGGCAGGTTTCGGTCGTTTCGAATACCGGCTTGGAGAGCCAATATTTGCCCTTCTGGTCCTTGAGTTCCGTAACACAGTCGGCCTTGCCGGGTTCAAAATCAGCCTCACCCTCGGGCACCTGGAAAAAGAACGCACAATCTGCACATCTAGCCATCGGTTTCCCTCTCGATTATATGAGTTAATACCCCTTATCAAAGTCCGAACCCAATAGTGAAATGGTTGAGTCTGCCTTCACCTCCTTTCCCCTGGTTTGAGCCCCCTCTGCGTACCCATTCCAACCATCCCGCCAATGCTCACCTGGATGATGCCGCACTCGGCCAGGGCCTTGGCGAACGGAACCAGTTCCCGGGGAGGAATCTCTTTTATCCCCTTGTACCGATAGGTCTCCTTGCGGCCGAGAAATTCGTATTTGCGCTCGCCGTAGACGTGGTAGGGAAGAATGTCCACACCGGTGAGCCTTCCGGAAAACGGTCGCAGGAATTCCACGTAGGCCTGAAAATCGTCTGAAGAATTATTGAATCCGGGGACGATGGGCAGGTGGAGCCGGACATTGGCCTCCGACATTATGAGGGCGCGGATGTTTTTGAGAATGGGCTCCAACGGAAAGCCCACGACGCTCTGGTGTTTTTCGGCATCCATGGACTTGATATCCACCAGAAAAAGGTCGATGGCGCCAAGCAGAGGCAGTATCACTTTCCATGGCGCAAAACAGCTGGTCTCCATACCCACGTGTATGCCCTCGCGCTTGAGACGAGAGGCGAGTCTTAGAGAAAACTCCGGAAAGAGCAACGGGTCGCCGCCGCTCAGAGTGACGCCTCCCCCGCTCTGTTTGAAAAAGGGAAGGTCGGCGACCGCTTCCTTCACTATTTCCTCCATCGAATGCTCTCTGCCCACAGCCCCCCGTGCTTCGGAAAGACAGACCTCCACGCACTTCATGCATCCGAGGCACTTGGAGCGGTCCACAGCGCAAATCTGTCCCCCGGCGTTCTTTACGATCCGCGAGGCCCCCGTCGTGCACACCTGCGCACACCGGCCGCACCCCGTGCATTTGTCGGCGTAAAAATAGATCTCGCGCTTTCGGCTTTGTGTTTCCGGATTATGGCACCAGGGACAGTGAAGCGGGCATCCCTTCATAAAAATCGTCGTCCTGATTCCCGGCCCGTCCTGGAGGCAAAAGCGCTGGATCTCGGTGATAAGGGGAATCGACTTGTCGGCCTCACGAGCAAGACCGCCAGCATCAAGATTTGCCGCAAAAGTTTCCATTCCGCACCTCCCGGCCGACACAAAATGGCCGCCTGTTAATGGAGAATAGGCCCCGTCTGTTCGGGCCTAACGGAACACTCTCAGCTAGAGACAAAACGGAACGGTCCAACGCCACGGGTTACGGTACCGATTCCCGAGAAGAAAACAGCGTTTTGCACGATCCGTCATGCGCTGTCATCCTTTAGAACGATCCACCTTGTGGATTTTTTCATTAATATTCACAAATCATCAGAGAGAATAGCGGCGCCAAAATGAGGGTCAGAGCGAAGAAGAGAGCTATGCGAGTGTGAATTTGATTTGTAGCCAACGCGATGTACCAGTGATATTCACAGAATCATATTGAGCGATGCTTGTCAATTGTTTTTTTTAAAAACTTCACCCCGAACGATGAGGGATGCACTCCGCAGCTATTTATTCAATGAAATCAACACTCATTATTTAACGACAACATTCTTGTACTTTTTTGAGGAGGCGTATAGTATTATAAAGGGTGCGAACTTTTTTGCCAGAGGCAATATCTCTCCGGGCGCGGGCGCATGCCGAAGTAAATGTAGCTGCACGGAAGCGAGTTTTCTATGGTGTTTAATTCTTTTCAACCTGCCCCCGGCCATGGGAGGAATAGGCATGAATGAGAACGTAGCCGAGAAAAAGGAGACCATACTCCAGGCTGCGCAGGACATACTGGCCGAGAAGGGTCTCCGGCAGTCTACGGTTTCCGAAATAGCCAGACGCGCGGGGGTCTTTGATTCCGAAATCTACCGCTATTATAAAAATAAGGAGGACCTGCTGTTTTACTCCCTGTCCGAACGGCTCGAGGGGGTAATGAAGGAACTCATGTTCCATTTCAGCGGAATCATCGGGGCCACCAATAAGCTCAGCAAAATGATTTGGTTTCATCTTAACATCAATGACAATGAGTCGGATTCGACCCGCGTCCTTAAGTACCTGCTTTTTGAATGCCGCTCCAACAGCCAATTTTATTCCCATCCCGGCTATGATTCGCTAAGACGCTATGCCGGGATTATGGTGTCAATTCTTAAAGAGGGTGTTGAAAGTTCGGCGTTTAGAAGCGATTTCAGTCTCCACCTCGTACGGGAAATGGTTTTTGGTCTACTAGACGAGGAAGCTCTCAGTTGTTTACTTATCGGGGAAGTCGACAAGACTATTCCTGACTTTGAGCCGATAATGTCTTTGGTTTTCGCAATGATTCAGAATGGTACTCACACACACAGTCCTGAAGATACTAACGATAAATTCAGGCGTATTATAGAATCGGCAAAGCGAGTTTTTGCCAATAAGGGATATGATAAGGCAACTATTGCCGAAATTGCCAATGATGCACGAGTCGCGGAACGAACCATTTATGAGATGTTTAAAACTAAAGAGGACCTTTTGCTGGCGATTTCCGAGGACAAATTCAGCTCCCAGAATAAATATATTGAAAGCCTTTTTGAGCCGGAAGAACCATTGGCCAAGTTGCAGCGTCTCATTTATTATTTTTCCAACTTGTTGCTTTCAGATCCATCATTTGCTATTGTATTTTTGAGGGATACTAAATTAAATAAAAAGCTCAATATTAAGTCCTACTCATATCTTTTCGATTGCATATCTACGCTCTATAAGATTCTAGACGAGGGGAAAAAGGATGGCACTTTCAGGGAGGATATTGATAATAGAGTTTTCAAAAACCTGTTCTTCGGGGCCTTCTCTCATTTGACGGTAAGATGGTTTGTGGTCGGAAAGGTCACTCCGATCAAGATGATGGAAGAACTCAACGAAGTCTCATCCCTTCTGTGCCGCTCGGTAACCAGGCGTTTGGATATGTTG
>JARLHP010000085.1 GCA_031292195.1 Syntrophobacteraceae bacterium | reverse complement strand
GTTCGGTTTTTCTTGGAAAAGACGGCAAGATAAGGCCGGCCGCCTTTCGGCAGACCGACATCAATCTTGTTTGCAAGGGACACGACAGGATCAGTGAGGTTTTCCCCAAGACGATCGAAAAGGGCTGTGGCGCCATTTTGGAGGCTGTGGCTTCCGACGAGCCATGCGCGGTCTCCGGGAAAAGAGTCGCCGTGCTTTTTTCCGGAGGTCCGGCTGCGGGCGGTCACAACGTGCTTGCCGGCCTTGCCGCCGTCCTGGGAAAGGACAACACGCTTCTGGGGGTGAGGAAAGGGCCCGGCGGACTGGTCAAAGGAGATCTCTTCGAAATTGACAGGGAAAGCGTCCGTTCCATTGTGAATATGGGCGGGTTCGACTTTTTGGGTACCGACAGAACCAAGATCAAGACGGCTGAGCAGTTTGAAAAAGTAAAAGAGACGGTTGTCAAAAACCGGCTTGACGGGCTTGTGGTGGTCGGTGGTGACGATTCCAACACCAATGCGGCATTTATCGCCGAATACCTGGCAAAGGAGGGCATCGACTGCGGCGTCATCGGGATCCCCAAGACGATCGACGGTGATATGGCTGCGGGCAAGTTCTTGCCTATCTCCTTTGGCTTCGACACCGCCACCAAGATTTACTCCGAGCTGGTGGGAAACCTCACCCAGGATGCGGCTTCCGCCGTGAAATACTACCACTTCGTAAAGCTCATGGGCCGCACGGCCAGCAAGATCACCCTGGAAGTCGCCCTCCAGACCAAGCCCGCCATAGCGCTCATCTCGGAGGAAATCGCAGAGAAAAACATGTCCCTGGACCAGGTGGTCGATCACATTGTCCGAACGATTACCCTGCGGCGTTTCAGGGGCCTCAACCACGGAGTGATCCTGGTGCCCGAGGGGCTTGTGGAATTCATCCCGGAGATAAGCCGGTTGATAGCCGAATTGAACAAAGTGCTCGCCGAATACGAAACAGACATTACCGACCTGCCCTCGGTCGAAAACAAACGCGAGTTTCTTCTGCCCCACCTGAGCGCCCAATCGGCGCAGTTGATGGCCTCTCTTCCCCCGGACCTCCAGGAAATGCTCATCCTGGATCGCGACGATCATGGAAATGTGAAGGTCTCCCAAATCGAGACCGAAAAGCTGCTGATCGAAAAAATCCGCTACCGGTTGTCGGAGATGAAAAGGCACACCGACCGCTTCTTTGGCGGGGACGAAGGTAAAATCCCGGCCACCCCCGAGCAGGTGGAGGATTTCAAGAAGGTAACCCTTTCGACTCAATCTCATTTTCTGGGCTATGAGGGCAGAAGCTCCAAGCCCACCAGGTTCGACGCCGCTTTTACCTTTCAACTGGGCCTGGCCGCCGGGTCTCTGGTGCTTTCCGGAAAATCGGGCTACATGGCCGCCATAACCGATTTTCACAAGGGTGGCCGCGTTCTGGCTCTTCCTCTGACCGGCCTGGTTACCGCCGAGATGCGAAAGGGAAAGGAAGAATTTGTAATAGAAAAGTCGCTGGTCGAACTCTCCTCGCCCTCCTTTAAATTATATGCCCAAAATAGGGACAAGTGGGCGAGCGAGGACTGCTTCAGCAGTCCCGGGGCGGTCCAGTACTGGGGCCCCACCAGTAGACAGATCCCGATCATTGTGGCGCTGGACCAGGAGTACCCGGATTTCGACACTTTCGACCTGGGTGAAGAAAAACAAGTGGTTCTCGACTGACTCGGAAAGGAGCGGGAGCGGGGAACTGGTGTGGGGGCCAGAAGCAAAAATAGGGTTTTCTCCCCGCTCCCCGCTACCCGCTCCAGGAGATAAGATGTCCAACCGTCTGGCAGGCGAAAAAAGTCCCTACCTGTTGCAGCACGCCGAAAACCCGGTGGAATGGTATCCGTGGGGAGAAGAGGCTTTCAGCAAAGCGCGCCTGGAAGACAAGCCCATTTTCCTTTCCATCGGCTATTCGACCTGTCACTGGTGTCACGTGATGGAGCACGAGTCCTTCGAGGACCAGGAAGTGGCGGCCGTGCTGAATAGGTTTTTCGTCTCCATAAAAGTCGACCGCGAAGAGCGGCCCGACATCGACCAGGTATACATGAACGCCTGCCAGGCGGCCACCGGCAGGGGAGGCTGGCCGCTTTCCGTTTTCATGGGTTCGGACAGGAAACCCTTCTACGCCGGGACCTATTTACCGAAAAGAAGCCGGATGGGAATGCCCGGTTTAATGGAAACCGCGGAAAAAATCGCCGAACTCTGGGCTGGCGGCCGGGAGCAGCTCGGCAGGGTAAGCGAACAAATATCGCGGGCCATCGAGCCGGGAGCCACGATGGGCGCGGCCCAGCCACCGGGCCCCGAAGTTGCCGACATGGCCCACAAAATCCTGGCCGAATCCTTTGATCGGGTCTGGGGCGGTTTTGGAAGAGCACCCAAGTTTCCCTCGCCTCACAATCTCGTTTTTCTTCTTCGCCGGCATAGGCGAAATCCCCAATCGGACGGTTTGCAAATGGTCCAAAAGACCCTTTTGGCCATGAGGTCCGGCGGGATATTCGATCAGATCGGTTTTGGCTTTCACCGCTACTCGGTCGACCAAAAATGGATCGAGCCCCATTTCGAGAAAATGCTCTACGACCAGGCGATGCTCGCCCTTGCCTATACCGAGGCCTTCCTGGCAACGGGCGATGACCGGTATGCCAAAGTGACCAGGGAGATATTCGAATACGTTCTTCGCGACATGCTCAGCCCGGAAGGGGCCTTCTACAGCGCGCAGGACGCCGACAGCGAGGGCAGGGAAGGCGCCTTCTACACCTGGACGCCGGACCAGGTGGCCGCACTCCTTGGAAAAGACCTGGCCGAAATCTTCTGTCGTGCTTACGGGATCACCTCCAGGGGAAATTTTGCGGATGGCGCGACAATTTTGCACATTCCGGGGCCGTTCGAAAAACTTGCCGGCAGTCTGGGAATGCCCCTTCCCGAACTGGAGAAGCTTCTCGAAGACGGGCGAAAGCGCCTTCTGGAGGGGCGCCAAAAACGGGTTCATCCCTTTAAAGACGATAAAATCCTTGCGGCCTGGAACGGCCTGATGATAGCCGCGCTCGCCAGGGGCGCGCAGGCGCTGGGGGAAAGCCTCTATGCCGAAGCGGCCCTCCGGGCGGCAAACTTTGTGATACGCGAAATGCAAAACGATGCCGGGCGAATCCTGCGCCGATATCGGTTGGCGGAGACCGCCAATCCCGGCTATGCCGACGATTATGCCTTCCTGATCTGGGGGCTGATAGAACTCTACGAGACCCGCTTTGACGTTTCCCATCTCGCCTTGGCCGTGAGGCTGCAGGAAGAAATGTCCAGGATTTTCGGAGCCTCCGACGGCGGGTTTTATTTTGCGGGTAACGACGGCGAGCAGATGATAGTGGCTGAGAAGCCGCTCTACGATGGAGCGCTCCCCTCGTGCAATTCCATCGCGGCCATGAACCTGCTGCGACTGGGCAGGGTGACCGGAAATCCGGAATTTGAAAAAAAGGCGGATTTGCTGATGAGATCGTTTGCCGCGGAGATTTCCCTCAATCCGGCCGCCTATACCCAGGTCCTGCAGGCCCTCGATTTCGCTCACGGTCCCACCCGGGAGATACTCGTCGCGGGAGACCTTTCCTCGCCGGGAACAAGGGAAATGATCCAAAGCCTCCACCGCCTCCATTGCCCAAACCGGGTGCTGATGCTCAAACACGGCGGAAAACAGGGGGCGGAACTGGCCAAAATCGCCCCTTTTACGGCCTCGGTACGGGAGGAGCAAGTCGGTCCGGTGGCTTACGTCTGTCAGAACTTCACTTGCCAAAATCCCGTCAGAACCATTTCGGAGCTGACAGCCATTTTGCGGGATGAATAGTAACCTGTGGCGTGATTATGGCGTAGTTTGATATCCGTGTGGCGCGATTGAGGCGCTATTCGTTGGGCTCGCCCAGTCAATAACACCCTAATATTATTGGGATAATTGCAAAATGAAGGTAATGGCATACATGTTGCTCTACTTCAAGGCACAAAGAGAAACCAACTCTTTCCTCCTCGAAAGCTAACCGGTTCTAGCCCCTCCGGTTAGCTTTTTTTTTGAGCTTGAATTGCACCCTCTTCAGGAGAAGGCACCAATGGGCAAGACTCTTCTTGGAATTACGGCTTCACCCAGAAAGCTTGGAAACTGCGAGCTTTTTATCAAAGATATTTTCAAACGCCTGGGAGACGGTTGGGAGCTTCGGATGGCGCGGCTTCCCGAACTGGATATAAAGCCGTGCAAAGCGTGCTACCAATGTCTTTTTGACCAGATGAAGTGCCCCCAGGCCGACGATTTCCTGCCGGTCCTGGGTGCCCTTGCCGATGCGGATGCCTATGTGGTTGCCGCCCCGGTTTATCTTCTGTCGGCTAACAGCAGCCTCAAAATGTTCATGGACCGCGGGCTTCAATTCTATGCCTTTGTCGACCGGTTGTGGGGGAAACCGGGCGTGGCGGTGGCGGTGGCGGGAATCGACGGAATGGAGGGCAGCGGCAAGCGCGACGTGGAGAGTTTTGTAAAACTTACGCTGGGCGATCTGCGCGGGGCCGCGGTGGTCTACGGAGCTCTTCCGGGAGAATCGCTCCTGCCGGCTGCCAACGCCGAAATCGCCCAAAAACTGGCTCACGCCCTCCTCGATCCCGAGATGAGGTTAAAAGCCGAAGGCCCCGTTTGTCCGATATGCGGAGGCGACACCTTCAGGTTTCTGCCCGATGGTCGGGTCAGGTGCATGCTCTGTTCGGGTTCTGGCGCCTGGCAGGTGGAAAACCAGGCTCTGGCCTTCCATATAGAGCCGGGGGAACACCCTTTTTTCCTGAGCAAGGCCGAAGTCAACCGGCATGCCGAGTGGCTCCGGGGGATGAAGGAAAGGTTCCTCGAGCGCAGACAGGAATTGAAGGCGGTGGTAAAACCCTACCTTGGCATGGGAACCTTTATAGAAACGCAAAAGGAAAAGCCATAGAGCGGGCGGCTTTAAGCGCAGGGCGGTGTCCGCCCTGCACCCGCCATTTGCGGCCGGCGCACGTTCCCGTGCGCCGGCCGCAAATGCATCGCCTTCTCCTGAAGTCAACCGACCTGCCTGTCGGTCGATAAATTCAGAATTCTCTTTATAAAAGTTCCCGCAAAACCGATCTATATCATGTCCTGTTCACTCGGCTTTGATGTCGTAAAACCTTCACCCTGCGGACGCGCGTACCGAAAAAGCTCAAAGGTTATTTCCAGGAGCCGTTATGGGAGATTATGCATGGACGTAAAACTGATCAATCCGTTTCTCGCGGCGGCAATGCACGTACTGAAGACAATGGCCGGAGTGGAAGTCAGCCCCGGAAAGCCTTTCCTCAAAAAAGACTCCCAGGCCACGGGGGATGTCTCGGCGATAATCGGCATCACCGGGGTGGCCAGCGGATCGATGGCGCTGGTATTTACGGAATCGTGCATTCTCTACATTGTGTCCAAACTTTTGGGCGAAGCCTTCACCGAGGTAAACGACGAGGTGAACGATGCCGTGGGGGAGCTTACCAATATGATCTGTGGAGACGGCAGAAGGCGCCTGGCCGAGGAAGGACTGGTGCTGCAGGCCGGGATACCGACCATAGTCTCGGGGAAAAATCACCACATAACGCACATCGCAAAAGGCCCCCGCCTGGCGATCCCCTTTCAAACCGAACAGGGCGAGTTTATGGTCGAAGTGGCGTTTGCAAATGCATGATGTCTCCCGCCAAGGGGGGAGCGGAAATGACTCCGCCCCGCCCCTGCAAGGCCGCTTTGGCCTCTTTTTTCTGCCTTATCCTTTCAGTTCCGGGTCGCGGAGGTGAAAGGATGTCGCTTGCTCGAACTGGTGGGCTACGCGCAGGACCAGTTCCTCGCGGAAATGAGGACCGAGGATTTGAAGCCCGATCGGTAGATTGTCCGAGGTGAACCCGCAGGGTACGGAGATGCCCGGAATGCCCGCCAGGCTTGCCGGGAGTGTAAACACGTCGCTCAGGTACATCTGAAGCGGGTCGTCCGATTTTTCTCCGATCTTGAAGGCCGGTATGGGGGAGACGGGCGCAAGTATGGCGTCACATTTCTGGAAGGCTTCCAAAAAATCCCGCCTGATGAGTGTTCTTACCTGGGAAGCTTTTTTGTAGTAGGCATCGTAGTAGCCGGCGGACAAAACGTAAGTGCCGAGCATTATACGGCGTTTGACCTCCGAACCGAACCCCTCCGAGCGGCTTTTCCGGTACATTTCCATAAGGTCTGCGCTGTGTTGCGTCCGGTGGCCGTATTTTACGCCGTCGTAGCGGGCCAGGTTGGACGAGGCTTCCGCCGGGGCGATGATGTAATAGGCCGCGATGCCGTATTCGGTATGGGGCAGGGAAATATCGACAATTTCGGCCCCAAGGCTTCTGCAGGTGGAAATGGCGTTTCGAACGGCCGCCTCCACTTCGGGGTGTGTTCCCTCGATGAAATACTCGCGGGGAATTCCCAGGCGCAGCCCCTGGATCGATTGGCTAAGGGCGGCCCTGTATTCGGGGACCGGCAGATCGACCGAAGTGGAATCGGCCGGGTCGTATCCGGCCACGGCCTGGAGCAGGATGGCCGCGTCCTCGACGTCCCGGGTTATGGGGCCTATCTGGTCGAGCGAGGAGGCGAAGGCCACCAGCCCGAAGCGTGAAACCCTGCCGTAAGTGGGTTTCAACCCCACAACGCCGCAAAAGGAGGAGGGCTGGCGAATCGAGCCCCCGGTATCGGTCCCGAGCGCCCCGGCGCACAGGCCGGCGGCCACGGCCGCCGCCGATCCGCCGCTCGAACCTCCCGGCACACGCTCGGTGTCCCACGGATTGCGTGTCTTGACGAAAGCCGAATTCTCCGTCGATGATCCCATGGCGAACTCATCGAGATTGGTTTTCCCGATAAAAATAGCCCCCGCCTGCCTCAGTTTTTTTGTGACCGTGGCGTCATAAGGCGAAACAAACCCTTGCAGTATCCGGGACCCGCAGGTGGTGAGAGCTCCCTTGATGCCTATGACGTCCTTTATGGCGATAGGTGTCCCGGCAAGAGGCGAGGCCGAAAAGTTCCCGGCCCCGGAGTCGAAGAGCTTTGCCTCTTCGATGGCTTTTTCTCCAAAGGTGGCGAGGTAGGCATGGACCCCAGGGTCGATGGCGCTGATTCGTTCGAGGAATGCGGTGACCGTTTCGACCGCGCTTATCTGGCGGCTTTCGAGCAGGTCGTGTATCCGGTGAATCGGAAAGGAATGGATTTCCATGAGAAATTGCCTTTTCTGTACCTAGAGTACCCTTGGGACCACGAAGTTGACACCGTCGTTTCCCGGTGCGTTTGCAAGCGAGTCTTTGCGGTCCAAAGACGGCTCCACACTGTCCGGCCGGAACACGTTTCGCAGTTCTACGGCATGCGTGGTGGGCTCGATCCCCCCGGTGTCAAGTTCGTTCAGCTTGTCCATGTATCCCAGAATGGCGTTCATCTGGCCGGTCATCAGTTCTTCTTCGACTTCGGATAGTTCCAGTCGGGCGAGCAATGCCACATGGCGAACCTCATCCCTGGTTATCTTGGAGTCCATTGCGTTTCCTCTCGTGGAAAAATCTAGTTCGACAGGAAGTTTTCCATTGTCCGGCAGTCTTTAAAGGCGGCCAGAACTTCCGGCAAACCCTGGATGCGGGTTTTTTGCAGCAGCTCAAAGGTGAGCGCATGCACCCGCTTTTCTTCGGCGTCCTGTTCGGCGGCGGTGGAATCGAACCTCTGCAGGAACTTCGCAAACCGCACGACGTGAATAAGTTCATGAGTGACAATATAAGCCGTCAGGGGAAAGAGCCGAATGCCCACGTCACGATCGACCGCCCGGCGGATCACATGGTCCTGGATGCAGATTTTGAAAAAGTCGCCGGGCTCGCTTCCGCGCGTTTTATCCCCCAATCGCCTCACGTATCGCCTGATTTGGGCGAAAGCAAGGTCGGTGATCTCTTCTTCGTCGAGGCTGCAAAGGCTTTGAATATCGTAGCGGTATCTTTTCCACTCGGAAGTAGAGAGCTTGTAGAAGTCGCTGATAAGTTCCTCCGAGACTTCGATGGCCTGCGCCAGCACACCGATCATTTCAGTCTCGAAAGGCAATCGCACCATTTTTGGTTCCCCGTCTCCCCTGTCCCCGAATACCCCAATCCCCAAATATTCTATGTACAAGACTTCCAGGATCAATTCAACTGCTTCTGATCATTTTGAGCGCTTTGGCTTCGCGGTGGCCGATTTTTAGAAATAATTGTCCGGAATTTCGGGAAAAAAAGGCGTGAGGCTTTCAAACCTTATCCTGCCGGCAAAACCACTTGGGGCCGGCCCCCAATGGCAGGCCGAATTTATTTGACAACCTCTGTCCACTTTGATTAAGTGACAAAATTGGCGTGGTTGTGGGATCTTTCTCAAGTCGGTTTGCGTTCCCTTCAACCAGGAATCACCGGCTGTTTTCTATCGATCTGTCGGCTCGTCCCCTTTTGCCCGGCAAGTATCTCCGGGTGAGGCGCCGGGGATTTCGTTTATTCCCCGTTTTCGGTTAATCGCTTTATAATGGAAATATAAATTTTTCAGTGCGAAGTACAGTCCACACAGGCCGCTATGGGGCGGCTTCAAGGAAATTGGCCCCGGGTTGAAGGAATTCAGCCTTGGCGGCCGGCTTCGAGGAGGCATCGCAAATGGGAAAAGAAGTTCATTCCGAATCGGCGCTGGACCGTGTCGAGAAGGAACACGCCGAGTGGCTGGAGGAATACCGGAAGGCCGTGAAGAAAGTCCCTGAGAGGACTAATCGGTTTTCCACCGTTTCCGACCTGGAGATAAAGCCGCTTTATACGCCGCTTGATATCCAAAACAAGGATTTTTTCGAAGAAGTGGGTTTCCCGGGCAAGTATCCCTACACCCGGGGCGTGCAGAGCACCATGTACCGGGCGCGCCACTGGACCATGCGTATGTTTGCGGGACTGGGAAACGCGGACGACACCAACCAGCGTTTTCACTACTTGATCAATCACGGTGAAACGGGTCTTAGCACCGCCTTCGACTTCCCGACACTCATGGGCTACGATACGTCCTCGCCGCTGGCCCGCGGCGAGTGCGGTAAGTGCGGCGTGGCCATCGACACGGTGGAAGACATGGGCAGGCTGTTTGCCAACATAAACCTCGAGGAAGTCACCACCTCGATGACCATCAACCCGCCCGCCTCAATCATGTGGGCGATGTATATCGCCAATGCCGAAAGACAGGGCTTCTCGCGCAAGAAGCTGGGGGGTACGATTCAAAACGACTGCCTGAAGGAATTCATTGCGCAGAAAACCCTCATGCTTCCCCCCGGGCCAAGTTTGAGGCTGGTCACCGACACGGTGGAGTTTGGAACCAGGGAGGTCCCCCGCTGGAACACCATCAGCATAAGCGGCTACCACATCCGGGAAGCCGGTGCGACCGCCGTCCAGGAACTTGCCTTCACCATCTATGACGGAATCACCTACGTGGAGGAAGCGATCAAAAGAGGGCTCAAGGTCGATGATTTTGCCTGCAGGCTCTCCTTTTTCTGGAACTCCCACATAGATTTCTTCGAAGAAATAGCCAAGATGCGCGCCAGCAGGCGCTTGTGGGCAAGGCTGATGAAAGAGCGGTTCGGCGCCAAGGACCCCCGGTCGATGCTCATGCGTTTCCACACCCAGACCGCCGGTTGTTCGCTCACCGCCCAGGAGCCCTACAACAACGTGATCCGCACCACCATGGAAGGTCTTGCGGCGGTCCTTGGCGGCACGCAGTCGCTGCATACCAATTCGCTCGATGAGGTCTACATGATTCCCAGCGAGCAGGCGGCGCTCATTGCACTGCGAACTCAGCAGGTAATCGCCGAGGAAACCGGCGTGACCAACGTCATCGACCCGCTGGGAGGCTCCTATTTCGTCGAAGCTCTCACCGACAAGATGGAAGAGGAAGCCCTGGCCTATATCCGCAAGCTCGATGAACTTGGCGGAATGGTTGCCGCCATCGAGCGCGACTATCCGCAGATGGAGATAGCCGACGCGGCTTTTCATTTCCAAAAGCAGATCGAGTCCGGCGAGAAAACGGTCATCGGGGTTAACAAGTATTTGTCCGACCGTCCCGACCTGGAATTTGTCCTCAAAATAGACGACGAGATCGAGCGCAATCAGATCGAGCGAACCGAGCGCTTCAAGGAAAACCGCGACAAGGCTGCGTTCCAGAAAGCGATGGATGAGCTGAGGCGCAGATGCGAAGGGCCCCCGTGCTGGGACAACAACGTCATGCCGGCCCTAATCGACGCGGTGCGCGCGGGCGCTACCGAGCAGGAATGTTGCGATCTCTACCGGGATGTCTTCGGGACCTACACGGACCCCGGGTCATTTTAAAGAGCAGAAGCGGAAAGCGGGAAGCCGGGAAAAGGGTTTTCTTCCCGCTTCCTGCTCCCTATAAAGGAGAAATGTTTCCATGGCAAATGCGAGGAAGCTTCGTATATTGGTTGCCAAACCGGGGCTGGACGGTCATGACCGCGGCGCCCGGGTAGTGGCCCGCGCCTTTCGTGACGCGGGCTTCGAGGTCATCTACACGGGATGTCATCAAACGCCGGAGCAGATTGTGAGCACGGCCATCCAGGAAGACGTCGATCTCATAGGGCTGAGCATACTTTCGGGGGCGCACAGATACTCTTTCCCCCGGATCATGGAGCTTTTGAAAGAAAACAACGCCCAGGATATCTCAGTAATCGGAGGCGGCATATTCCCTCTGGAGGACATTCCGACGCTAAAGGCGGCCGGCATAAAGGAGTTATTCGAGCCGGGGGCAAAACTTAGCGACATCATAGATTGGGTGGGTACTAACATCATTCCGCGCAGGGAGGCCGAATAGGGCGGTTCCAGGTGGGCCAGGGTTTCGGGACGACTTTCCCGGTCATTTTTCAAGGCGTGGCGGAGACCATTTTTTGGCTCCGACAAAGGAACTGATTCATGGATATCATCCAACAGATAGTCTCAGGCGATGTCCGGACCATCGCTCGTGTCCTGCGGGATATCGACGATGAACTCCCTTCCTCCAGAAGCGTCCTGCAGAGACTCCATCCGCACACGGGCAAAGCCCATGTTATCGGCTTCACCGGTTCCCCGGGGGTCGGTAAGAGTTCTCTGGTGGACCAAATCGCCACAGCTTACCGCAAGGAGTCCAAAACTGTCGGTATCCTGGCGGTCGATCCGACCAGCCCGTTTACCGGTGGCGCCATACTGGGCGACCGCATTCGTATGCAGCGGCATTTTCTCGACCCGGGTGTTTTTATCCGCAGTCTGGCCACCCGGGGCCAATTCGGTGGCCTGTCCAAATCCACAAACGACATGGTCAATGTCCTGGACGCCGCGGGCAAAGACGTGGTCCTGGTGGAAACGGTCGGGGTGGGGCAGGACGAAGTGGAAATCGCCAACAGCGCCCACACCACCGTGCTGGTGATGGTTCCCGGCATGGGCGACGACATACAGGCCATCAAAGCGGGCGTCATGGAGATCGGCAATATCTTCGTGGTGAACAAGGCTGACCGGGAAGGTTCGCGGAAGACCGTTCGCGAACTGATGAACCTGGTGGAAATTGGGGCGCGAAGGCGAAACGACGAGAATTGGGAGCCGCAGATCGTTGAAACCGAGGCCGTAAAGGGCCGGGGCATCGACAAGCTCTGCGAGACGATCGAAAGCCACAAGGCCTACCTGCAGGCCGCCGGTTCCGAAAAATGGCGTGAGGCAAGCCAGAAGCGCATCAGGCTCCAGCTCTTGGGGGCGCTGCGGGACGAGGCGTTCAGGGCAATCCTGGCACGGATCGAAAAGAGCGGAGACTCGATCGATGAGATAGTGAGAAGAATCGTCGCCAGGGAATCGGACCCCTACACGGTCGTCCAGCAAATTGTGGATGGCTTGAGGTAGTTTAGGAGCAAGGAACAACCCTTTTGATTAAGCCGGCGGTCTTTCAGGGACCGCCGGCTTTTTTGGGGGGCCGGTTACCGACCATTTCTCCCCTCTGTGCCACAAACCCTTTTTGCTCATAAAAAAACCGGCAGTCCCAGAAGGACCGCCGGTTTCTTCTTGCTCAAGCGGAATAGAACCCGCCGTACATTCTTACTTGGTCAACAGGGGCACGATAAGCAGCGCGACAATGTTGATGACCTTGATCATCGGGTTGATTGCCGGGCCAGCGGTATCCTTGTAGGGGTCGCCTACGGTATCGCCGGTGACTGCTGCCTTGTGGGCGTCCGAACCCTTGCCGCCGTACATGCCGTCTTCGATGAACTTCTTGGCATTGTCCCAGGCGCCGCCGCCGCTTGTCATGGCGATGGCCTGGAAAAGACCCGTGACGATAGCGCCGATCAGCAAGCCGCCGAGGGCCTCCTTACCAATCAGGAAACCGACCACGATAGGAGCGGCAACCGGAATAAGAGCAGGAAGCATCATTTCCTTGATGGCGCTCTTGGTCACGATGTCAACGCATTTGCCGTATTCGGGCTTGGTGGTGCCTTCCATGATGCCGGGCAGTTCGCGGAACTGACGGCGAACTTCTTCGACAACGCCGCCCGCCGCCTTACCAACGGCTTCCATCAGGAGCGAACCGAAGAAGTAGGGCAGAAGACCGCCGATGAAAAGACCTACGATGACCTTCGGGCTGGACAGGTCGAACGTCATGCCCGGAACTGAGCGGGAGTATTCCGCAAAGAGCACCAGGGCGGCAAGAGCTGCCGAGCCGATGGCGTAACCCTTGGTAACGGCCTTGGTGGTGTTGCCAACAGCATCCAGGGGATCGGTGATCGCCCGGACACTTTCGGGAAGCTCGGCCATTTCGGCGATGCCGCCCGCGTTGTCGGTAATCGGGCCGTAAGAGTCGATGGCGACAACGATACCGGTCATCGACAGCATGGCGACCGCGGAAAGAGCGATTGCGAAAAGACCGGCGCCGGTATTACCGGCAAAGCCGCCGCCCAGCTGATAAGCCCAGACGATAGCGCCGCAGATTACCAGGGCCGGGGCCGCGGTTGACTTCATGCTGACGGCCAGACCGGCAATAACGTTGGTGCCGTGGCCGGTGACGCTGGCTGCGGCAATGTGCTTAACCGGATTGAAGCTCTTGGAAGTGAAGTACTCGGTGATCATAACGATAGCGCCGGTCAGAACCAGACCGATGACTGCCGTTGTGAAAACGCTCATGGCGGTGAATCCTTCGGTCTTCAGACCGGGCAGGGCCAGGAACCACTTCGAGGCAACATAGAAGGCGCCCGCGGCCAGAATGCCGGAGACTGCCAAGCCTTTGTAGAGAGCGCCCATGATGTATTCGTTCTTGCCAAGGCGCACGAAGTAGGTGCCGATGATCGAGGCGATGATGGAGATGCCGCCGATCAGGAGCGGGAACTCAACCCAGGCGCTGTCGGCGCCAAAAACCGTCTTGGCCAGAAGCATTGCGGCCACCAGCGTAACGGTGTAGGTCTCGTAGAGGTCGGCAGCCATACCGGCGCAGTCACCAACGTTGTCACCGACGTTGTCGGCGATAACGGCGGCGTTTCTCGGATCGTCTTCCGGGATGCCGGCTTCGACTTTACCGACCAGGTCGGCGCCGACGTCAGCAGCCTTGGTGTAGATACCACCGGCGATACGAGCGAAAACGCTCACGAGCGAGCAACCGAAACCAAGGCCGATGAGGGCGTGGAAAACCTGCTCTGCGGGGGCCACCGACTTGACGAACTCGTAGTAGCCGGTAATGCCCAGAAGGCCGAGGCCAACGACCATGATACCGGTCACCGAACCGCCCTTGAAGGCCACCGAGAGGGCATTCTGCAGACCGAGCTTGGCGGCTTCGGTCGTACGTACGTTTGCCTTAACGGATACCGTCATGCCGATGTAGCCGGCAAACGCCGAACCGCACGCACCGATAACGAAGCCGACTGCGGTCCAGATCCCGAGGTAGGTAAGAAGTCCCGCGACGATAACGCCGACGACCGCAACGGTTTTGTATTCTCTGCTGAGAAATGCTGCCGAGCCTTCGCGGATGGCCTCCGAGATGGCCTGCATTTTTTCGGAACCGGCGCTTTGTTTGGATACCCACGCCGCGGTCACCAGGGCGTAAACCACGCCGAGGGCACCACATGCGAGGGCAAACGTGGCGATCATACTAGCTTTCATTTAGACCTCCTTGATGAAGTTTTGATTTAATAGAACGTGAAATGGTGACACCTTGAGAGGCGGAGCGCCCCTCGAACTACAACCAGATTTTTCCAGGTCCTCCTTCCAGCAAAGATTATCTCTACGGACCGCCGAACTTGGTCCGTAACAGGCTTAAATTGGAATCGACAAAAACTGTTGTTTCACGCGCGGTCTCTCCGTCTCGTTCCGGCAGGCTGCTGTAGATCGGACTGGATCTAAACCGATTAGTCTGGTGGATGCGGAGATGAGACGGATTCGGGCTCAATCTTCATGTATTCCTATCTATCCAAAACCTTGTTTAATATTGCCTATTTACAAAAGGACCACGAACTAGAATGACCTGCCATGCGGGCGTAAAACCTAATTGAAGAGTGCCTTATTGTCAAGAGAAAGTGATCATTTGCGCAAAAAAGAGATAGCGTTCAGATCGAGGTCTGATCGCCTGGTTCGGGCATAAATGCTTCCCTGTCCGGCAGGGTTGCGAGCGCGCGCAGGATTTCGGCGCGCCTGAGCCTTCTGTCGCTACTCTCGACGTGGACCAGGGCCAGACGGCCCACGTTAGCCCTTCGGGCGAACTCTATGCAGCCCCAAACCGTTGCATGGCCGGGGACTTGCGTGTCGAGGCGAAAGGCCTCGTGAATGGCCAGTTGCGCCCCGTGCGCCAGCGCAAGGGTTTCAGCGGTGGGGGCGCCGTCTCCGGAGTAGAAGAGCGCTTTGCCGCCTGCTTCGATCCGAACGGCCAGGTCGCGTCGGGAGTGTCCGTTCAGGGCGCTTCGCCAGGTGAGGCCAGACGCTTTTACCATCTCCCCGGGTTCGACCGCCACAAAATTAAGGTCGTAGCCGAGTTTGCTCAAGACAGAAGGGTAGGCCAGCCCGATGGTTTGTGTCACTATTTGGGCCGCGCCCTGCTGGCTGACGATGAGTAGCGGCTTTGTGCGGTTCATTTGCCGAAACTTGGCTAGCAGGGCCGGAAGACCGAAGAAATGGTCGCCGTGAAAATGGGATATCCAGATCGCGTCGAGGCGGTCCGCATCCGGACAGTTTTTCCAAAATTGCGTAGGGACGGTGGGGCCGCAGTCTAAAAGGATACAATGTTCCACCCCGGCTTGTTCAACAAGCACCTGGATGGCGGTATTGGGGAGGTCTTCGTCGAATGCTTCGCCTACCCCCAGGAATTTGATTCTCATTAGCGAAAAGTCCTTCGAAACTCATTTGTATTAAAATACATCATGCTTTACTTTATTGCACTAAGGAGGAAACTCATGTCGGCAAAAGAAAAATTCGAACTGGTTTTTGAGCGGGAAATCCGTGAAATTAAAAGCATGGTCCGGTTTTATCGGCACGTTTCGACCGGCGCCGAAGTTCTGTCCATCATAAACGAGGACGAAAACAAGGTATTCGGCGTCTGTTTTCGCACGCCGCCGTCGGATTCGACCGGAGTGGCCCACATTCTGGAACATTCGGTCCTGTGCGGTTCCAGGAAATACCCGGTGAAGGAGCCGTTCGTCCAACTGGTCAAAGGCTCCCTCAAGACCTTCCTGAACGCTTTCACTTACCCCGACAAGACGTGCTACCCGGTGGCCAGTCAGAACGTCCAGGATTTCTACAACCTGGTGGACGTCTACCTGGACGCGGTCTTCTACCCGCGCCTTACCCCCTTTGTTTTGCAGCAGGAGGGCTGGCACTACGAGTTGAGCGGTCCCGAGGGCGCACTGGGGATCAAGGGGGTGGTCTATAACGAGATGAAGGGAGTTTATTCCTCGCCGGACAGCTTGCTGCTCGAGCTTTCGCAACAGTCTCTTTTTCCCGACATCACCTACGGGCTGGACTCGGGAGGCGACCCGAAGGTAATTCCAACCCTTACCTACGAGCGGTTCAAATCTTTCTACGACAGCTTCTATCACCCTTCAAACAGCAGGATTTATTTTTACGGCAACGACGATCCGGACCGCAGGCTGGAAATACTGGAGGAGTATCTCAAAGATTTCATTCGGGCAGGCAGCCAATCGACGGTGCTTTTGCAGAAGCCCGGGACCATGCCGGGCAGGGTGGTGCGCTCCTTCGGGGTTAGCGGCGACGAGGCCGCCTCGGGCAGTCAAAAAGGCATGATGACCGTCAACTGGCTTCTTCCGGAGTCAACGGAGGTGGACCTCAATCTGGCCTTTCAAGTCCTGGAATACGCTCTTATCGGGATGCCCGGCTCGCCACTGAGAAGAGCGCTGATAGAATCCCGGCTGGGTGAAGATCTGGCCGGAGTGGGCCTGGAGACGGAGTTGCGCCAGCTCTACTTTTCGACCGGCCTAAAAGGCATCCTGGTCGAAAACGCAGGCAAGGTCGAAAGCCTTATTTTCGAGACCCTTTCGGCCCTGGCGCGCGACGGCGTCGATCCGGCGGCGGTCGAAGCGGCGGTAAACACCATCGAGTTTCGGCTTCGGGAGAACAACTACGGCAGCTTCCCTCAGGGGCTGGCCGTGATGCTTCGCTCCCTTTCGAGCTGGCTCCACGATTCCGATCCCCTTGCCCTGCCGGCTTTCGAGGCGCCGCTTTGCCGGGTAAAGGAAAATCTGAAATCGAAGGGTTTTCTGGAGGGACTGATCCGCGCACATTTGCTGGAAAATCCGCACAGGAGCGTAGTTTTACTCAAGCCCGAGCCCGGTTTGGCCGAGAGGGAAAATGAAGAGGAAACCAAGAGGCTGGCGGCGATCAAGAGTTCGCTTTCAGCCGAAGAAGTCCGCGGTGTGATCGAAAACGCCAAAATCCTGGAAGAACTTCAATCGGCGCCGGATTCTGTGGAAGGTCTGGCCACGATCCCGGTGCTCAAGGTGTCCGATCTGGACAGGCAAAGCAGGATGATCCCGAGCGAAGCCTGGCCGCTCGACGGGGCGCGCGGCTTCTATCACGATCTTTTTACAAGCTCCATCACCTATCTTGACGTCGGGTTCAATCTGCGGGTGCTGTCCACCGAGTACCTGCCTTACGCGCCACTCTTCGGGCGCCTCCTGCTGGAAATGGGGACGAAATTTCAGGACTTCGCGTCACTGTCGCAAAAGATCAGCCGCAAGACCGGCGGGATCCACCCGGAGCTGTTCAGTTCCTCGGTAATGGGCGAGAGTGCGCCTGCCACGTGGCTCTTCCTGAGGGGCAAATGCATGAGTTCCCAGACCACCGAGTTGGCCGACATCCTGGCGGAAGTGCTGGGGGCGGTGAAGCTGGACAACCGGGAGAGATTCCGGCAGATCGTGCTGGAAGAAAGGGCGAGGCAGGAGAGAAAATTTGTTCCGAGCGGACACCAGGTGGTCAACCAGCGTATCCGCGCCCACTTCAGCCTGGCGGACTGGGTAAAAGAGTTGACCGATGGGATTAGCTATTTCCACTTCATTGGAAAGCTCGCCGAAAGAATCGATGAAGACTGGGAAGGAGTGCTGGCCGACCTGGACAAGGTCCGCGGGTTGCTTGCCAACCGTTCGGCGGCCGTGTTCAATCTCACCGCGGACAGAAAGGATCTGGCGGCGATCGAGCCCCCCTTGCGCGGCGTGCTCGACTCGCTTCCGGACCGGGCGACAGCCCTGCCGCAATGGCGCCCCACGCTTTTCCCCGAGTTCGAAGGCATAATCGTCCCTTCGCAGGTAAACTACGTGGGAAAAGGCGCCAACCTGTACCGCGCCGGCTATGAGTCGCATGGGTCGAGCAAGGTGATTTCCGGGTATCTGCGCAGCACCTGGCTCTGGGAAAAGGTGCGCGTCCAGGGAGGGGCCTACGGCGGGTTTTGCCTTTTCGACCGCATATCGGGGGCCTTCACCTTCATTTCCTATCGCGACCCCAACTTAATGAAAACCCTTGAATATTTCGACGGAGCGGCCCAGTTTCTGCGCGAGGCCGATATCTCCGAGGATGAGGTGGGGAAGGCCATAGTGGGCGCCATCGGGGAGATCGATTCCTACATGCTCCCGGACATGAAGGGCTACGTATCGCTGTTGCGCGGTTTTACCGGCGAAACCGATGAAATGCGCCAGAAGATGCGCGACGAGGTTCTGTCCACCACCGCAAAGGATTTCAGGGCGTTTGCCGAAGTGCTCGACAAGGTGAACAAGGAGGGGATCGTGAAGGTGCTGGGTTCGCAGACGGCCATCGAAGCGGCCCTTGCGGAGCGCCCGGGGTGGCTTAAGACTTTCAGGCTGCTCTAAAATATGTGAAGAGCGAGCGGTCGGTCCTTGCCGCTTGCTCTTCCACCGGCTTTACAATTTTTCCGGCTCGCACAGGTTTTGTTCCCGGGCGGCGGCCCGTCCGCAGTTGGTGCAGACGTAGCCGGGATTTCGCACCAGATTTTTGTATTCGTCCGGATTGGACTGAATGAATCCGATGTTCTGGAGATAACAGAGGTGCTCCTCGTGATGCGGATGGGGCATTTTTTTTTCGGCCATGTCGTTTTCCCTTTGTGGAAGGCGTTCGAGCGCTTCAGCTGCGCTTTTCGCGGGTAATCTCACAAAAAAAAGTAAACATCCGGGCGCCAGGGGGCAATAGTCCGCTACTGCCCTTGGCATCTTCGCGTGAGAAAACTTTGTAGACTTGGAAATTTGGGGACGGGCAATCAAAGAGTCGGGTTGGAATGGAAGGCCCTCAGGCGTCTTCGCCCCGGTCCTCGCCGCCTATGATGCTGTTCAATTTGTTTATGAGGACATCCTGGGACTTGGAGCATTTTTGGCACGAGCGCAGGTGATCCAAAAATACCGTAATGTTCCATCCTTCGCAAGTCTTCATCCCTAATTCCACGGGGTCCTTCCCACAAAGGAGATCCAGCATTTTCGACTCCTGTCGGTGTGTTTTAATGGTCTATATCGCATATGTTGGAAATGTGGAATAAAAAAGTGGAGCAGGGAGCAGGGAGCAAGGAGCAAGGAGCAAGGAGCAGGGAGCGGGGAGCGGGTTTTTTCCTGCTTCTTGCTCCCCGCTCCCTGCTCCGGTCTTTTCAGGACGCCTCCACCACGAGGCATTTCAAATACCTGGTTTCGGGCATGGCCAGAAGGACGGGGTGATCCAGCGACTGACCGCGGGCACTCAGCAGGCGGAGCCTCCTTCCGCTGGCCTGACCGGCGGAGACGAGCGCTTCATGGAACAGTTCTTCGCTCATGTGGTATGAACACGAGGACGTGATGAGGATGCCGCCGGGTTTAAGGGCGAGGAGCGCTCTGCGGTTAATGTCGGTGTATCCTTTTCTTGCTTCCGAAAGGGACGATCTGGTTTTGGCGAAAGCGGGCGGATCGAGCACGATCACGTCCCAAGAGGCCTTGGGAACGCGTTTGAGGTAGTCGAATACATTGGCTGTGATAAAAGAGGATCGGCCGGCGAAGCCGTTTAGTTCCGCGTTTTTGGCCGCCTGCTTGACGGCGTCGGCGGACTGATCGACCCCTGTTGCCTCGGCCGCTCCGGCGGCAAGCGCCGAAAGGCTCCAGGCGCCGTTGTAGCAGAAAAGGTCGAGCACTTTTTTATCCTTCATCCAGCGCCCGGATGCATTCCTGTTGTCCCGCTGATCCAGGTACATCCCGGTTTTCTGTCCTCCCAGGACGTCCACGTGGTAGTCTATCCCGTCAATGCGGACCGGGATTTCGGGGGGCAGATTTCCGGAGGCCACTCCTTTTTCCAGGCCCAGGCCTTCGAGGGCGCGCGAGGGCGAGTCATTTCGAAACACCAGGGCCGAGGGCTTGAAAAGCTCGCAGAGCAATTCCCGGATAAGCTCCTCCATCCCGGCCATGCCCAGGGTAGCGGCCTGGTAGACCAGAACATCGGCGTAGCGGTCCACCACCAGGCCCGGAAGAGCGTCGGATTCACCGAAAACCAGTCGGCAGGTACTCTCTCCCGGGTAGAGGAACTGGCGAAAACCGGCCGCATCGAGCAAGGTCTGCCGGAAAAAATCCCGATCGGGTTTTTTGCCCGGCGGGCACACTATGCGCACGGCGATCAGCGATGCGGGGTTGACATAGCCGACCCCCAGGGGGGCGCCTTTAGCCGAAGCCACTTCCACCCAGCTTCCCGGCTCAAAATCGTGCAGCGGGTCGGCGACTTCGTTGCCGAACACCCATCGATGTCCTTTCAAAATGCGCCGTTCCCGGCCGGGGTGGAGGGTCAAGGTCCTCATACTTTTGCTCCAATGCAGCGACAATAAAAAAAGCGCTCTGCAGCAAGAGCGCTCATCGGGCGGACAGGTCCGGCTTTCAGTGTTCCGCCTCGGCCTTGAGGGAATCGAGGAGGATGTAATAGTCCTCATGCGTATCGGCCGAACTCTCGATCAACTCATAGAGATCGTCGAGGTCCATGTTTACTGCGGCGTCCTTGTCGGGAGATTCTTCCTTCAATTCGATCCATACCCAGTCCAGAAGCATTTCCTCCGGATCGCTATAACCTTGTTCGTGTTTGTCCAGGATGCCGTCGCGAACTTTTTGTCCAACCTTTTTCAGGGCTGCCCTGACGAACTCTTTCATTTCCATGGAATACCTCCTTCTATACCAACGGCCTGTGTTCAACAGGAAAGCAAACGGTTGAAAAGCCTAAAAAAACGCGCTCAAGCCGGACAGAATAGCTCATTAATGCCATGCGTTCAACCTTATAATGCATTTCCCCTAAGCGAGCCGAAAAGCATTCTTCAACTCTTTGCTTGTTGAAATCACAAGGCTTGAATATAATTATTAACCGGTTGTCAAAATAGGTAATCTCCATAAAAACTTTTCATTTCGAAGTGTTCAACTTCGGGAATAAGGGAAGATTTTTTATGCCCGAAAAGCAGCAGTATGTTGTCGATTCGATAAGCGCCGGTAATTCATGGCGTCTTTTCAAGATCCTGGCCGAGTTTGTGGAAGGCTTCGAGACACTTGACAGCCTTTACCCGGCCGTTTCCATTTTTGGTTCCGCCAGGGCGGTGCCTGGCGATGAAACTTATGAACTGACGTACGAGATCGCCAAAAAGCTGGCCACCCACGGGTATCATATCATAACCGGTGGAGGGCCCGGGGTGATGGAGGCCGGAAACAAGGGCGCCAAGGAGGGCGGGGCCAAATCGGTGGGGCTCAATATCGAGCTTCCCCTCGAACAGTCTCCCAACCCCTATTCCACCCTGAAATTGGCTTTCCAGTATTTTTTCGTCCGCAAGGTTATGTTCGTCAAATATGCCCAGGCTTATATTGGAATGCCCGGTGGGTTCGGCACCCTGGACGAGATCTTCGAGGCGCTGACCCTCATCCAGACCAGGCGCATAAAGCCTTTTCCGGTCATCCTGGTTGGGACTCATTACTGGGGGGGGCTGATGGAGTGGATTCGAACCACCCTGATAGACCGGAAGTTTATCTCGCCGGATGACCTGGACATCGTGACGCTTCTAGACGATCCCGACGAGGTATTACATATGATAAAAAAATATGTAATTCTCTAGCCTCGCGCCGGGCCCCGGCCCGAAGGCGCCGTTTTTTGGCCGGGTTCGAGCCGCAGCCGAGCGCCGGAGACATGGGAGGTATTCCTGCAATGCCGATCTACGAGTACCTGTGCCGGAAGTGCAACCGAAAGTCCGAAATAATCACCTTCAGAGTGTCCGAAGACGTCCCGGTGGAGTGCCGGTACTGCGGCAGTTCGGAAGTGTACCGGGTCCCGTCCCGGGTGCGGGTGCGAATGTCCGAGGAGACTCGGATGGAGCGGCTGGCCGACCCGGCGCGTCTTTCGGGGCTCGATGAAAGCGATCCCAAAAGCATGGCGAAATGGATGAAGTCCATGAGCGGTGAAATGGGCGACGAGTTGGGCGATGAGTTCGACGTGGAACAGGTGATGGACGAGGCCATGGCGGAGAAGGAGAGCATGGAGGGCGGGGGCTTTGGCGGCGGGGATTCGGGCGCCGGCGGCTATGATGAATGAAAAGGATCGAGGGGGTGTATTCCCGCAGCGGCGTGGGGCGGGCGGCGGGGTTTGGCGGGGGCCCGTCCCGGTTTAGCTGGATTACCGGCCAAAAGGACAAGGGGTGCGAGCTGGCCGAAGTCGTATCCGGTTATCTGAAAATTTCCAAAGAAAAAGCGGCAGATCTGATCGACTTCGGTTCGGTGTATGTGCGGGGGAGTGTGGAGCGCGACCCTTCCATGAGGCTGTCCGGAGGAGAGGAGATCCTGGTCTCGTTTCCTTCCCACGGGACTGCCAGGTCCTATGAAATCGATCCGGCCCGGGTGATTTTTCGCGACCGTTTTCTGCTGGCATACGACAAGGAAGCCGGCATTCCCAGCCAGCAACTCCCCTTCGACGCCTACAACAACGTATTTGCCGCCCTCTTGCGCCACCTCTCGGCGGGAAAAGAGGGGGAGCGCTACGCCGCCCTTCATCACAGGCTCGACATGGAAACGAGCGGGCTATTGGTTTTTGCGCTCGACCGGAAAGCAAACGAGCCGCTCGGCCGGGCTTTCCAGGAGAGGAAAGTGAAGAAGGAATACCTGGCGTGGGTGGAGGGCTTTCCCCCAAACGATTCCTGGACAAGCGAGGCGGAGATCGGAAAAGTGGGGGGGAAATACAAAGCCGTGAGGACCGGAGAGGGCAAACAGGCCCGGACGGTATTCCGGGTGCTTGGCCGCAAGGAGGGCCGCTCTCTGGTACTGGCCTCCCCTCTTACCGGCAGGACCCACCAGATAAGAATTCACCTGGGACTGGCCGGACATCCGGTTGCCGGCGACCGGGCCTACGGCGCCAAACCCGACAGCCGCCTCTACCTGCACGCCTGGAGGCTTACTCTCAAACACCCGGTTTCGGGCAAGGAGCTAAAAATCGAAGCTCCGGTCCCGGCCGGATGGCCGGAGGTGGTCGATACGCATTCATCCTAGTTTGAGCCTGCCTCTCACTTCTTCCTGAACACAATCCCGACCTTGGCGAAATCCGAGGCGCCTGCGGTTGATCATTTTTGACTATTTGAAAAATCCTGATGGTTCGACTCGAAAACGGACGCTCTATATTTGCAATTTGAACACTCTCTGTAGGGGCCCGGGAGGGATGGGGGCGGCAATCGCGCATGCTGTTCTACGCTGTAAATACGGAATTTTTCAATTCCTGTTTTTCTATCATGTGGATTTACTTGATTATGTTGGTTTGGAGGTCTGAATTAACAGCGTAATAACAGCATGAAAAAACAGCCAGGAACAGCACAAAAGAACAGCCAGGAACAGCCAGGAACAGCCAGGGGGGAAAACCGGTAATCGGGGCAGGGCGGGGAGGAAGGGACTATGGGGGATTAATGCAATTAGAAAATAGGATAGGATTGGATAGATAAGATAGACGGGATTGGATTGGGGGGTATGGGGGCATGGGGCGAATAGGACACGAATAGGACAAATAGGACGAATAGGACAAATAAAGAGCGGGGAGCTAGATTACTCCACTTCACTCCCCCTCGGTCATAGCTCCATATTCGGTTTTCAAGGAACGCGAGTGAGACGATCCGAGCCCGGCCAAAGGCCGTTGTCTCGAATATGTTCCAATCCTGGAAGCCTATACCATGAAGGAGTTTTGAGGCGCAAAACGGAAACGGGAAGCGGCAACGAGAAGCGGCAATAGAAAAGGCAACCAGAAAAGGCAGCAGGGAAGGTAACCGCAACAAAAAGGATTGAAGGAGCGGGTGCGGGGGTTGTAGACTGCCCGGGTAGTAAGTCGAGACATAGCCGCATCGAAAAATTTGAAAGGGGAGACCAAAGCCCAATGCGCAGATTGCTTTTTGTGCTCGTTATTCTTCCAATTGCTATCCATTCCGGGTTTGCAGACGCCGCCAATATACCCCGCGAAAAGCAGCGGGTCATTGAACAACTGCTGCGCGTGAGCGGCTATGACAAGAATTTCGACGCGAGCATGAAACTTTTGGTTGAGCCCCTGCTTCAGACCATGACCCTGTCACTGAAGAAGGTACAACCAATTCTTCCCGATCCAGCACTGAGGATTATCCGGGAAGAGGCGTCGGCGGTCATGAGCGGTGCGAAAGCCAAAAAGTCTTTACGCGAGAAGATTTACGCTGTTTATGACAACACGTTTACAACCGAAGAGTTACGAGGACTGGTGAACTTTTACTCCTCGCCTCTTGGCCGGAAGGTGTCAGCCGCCATGCCTGAAATAATCAGGGAGAGCAGGACCATGACTCAAGCCTGGGCGCTGGAATTGATTCCCGAGCTTGACCGGCGTATACGAAAAAGGCTTAAAGCCGAGAAGCTGCTGCCAAGGGCCAGCCAATAAAGGCCCCACAAACATCGCTGCGCCCCCCTTCAGCGCTCGGCCATCTCGGCCTTCAGCGCATCCTTCTCCCCTTCGAGCAGGGGGTAGAGACAGAACTCTCCCGTATAGTTCTCAACGATCATCTCCTTGTCATTTATTTCCCGGATCATATTAGGCAACAGGGGGATTTTGCCTCGCCCCCCGGGCAGGTCGATGACGAAGTGGGGCATGGCCGGGCCGGAAATGCGGTTTCGAAGGAGGCGCAGGACCCTCAACCCGGTGCTTACCGGGGTGCGAAAGTGGGCGGTGCCCGCCGTGAGATCCATCTGCATGAGGTAATAAGGCCGCACCCGAATAGACAGAAGCTTGTGAAAGAGCTCGGCCAGGATGGTTTCCGAATCGTTTACGCCCCGCAAAAGGACGGTCTGGCTTCCAAGCGGAATGCCGGCGTTGGCCAGTATGGAACAGGCGCGCGCGGACTCGGCCGTAATCTCCAGCGGATGGTTGAAATGAATATTGAGGTAGAGCGGGTGAAAGCTGGAGAGCATGGCAGCCAGGCGGGGGGTGACGGCTCCGGGCAGCGCGCATGGGACACGGCTTCCGATCCTGATGATTTGCAGGTGTTTAATTTCCCGGAGCTTGCTCAAAATCTGGTGAAGACGCTCCTCGGCAAGCAAAAGCGGGTCGCCGCCCGAGAGCAGCACGTCCACGATTTGCTCTCGCGCGGCGATATAGTCCAAGGCAGGTTTCAAATCGGAAGGCCCTTCGGGCGCCGGTCGGCCGGTCCACCTTCGCTTTCGGGTGCAAAACCGGCAATGGAGGGCGCAGCGGTCGTTTACAAGCCACAAGACGCGGTTTGGGTACCTGTGAACCAGGTTGGGCGCGGGCGAAAGCCTTTCTTCCGAAAGAGGGTCCTCAAAACCGGACTGGTCGGATAATTCGCCGGCATCAGGGACAACCTGATTCCATATGGCGTCGCCGCGGCTCTGGATAAGCCCTTCGAAGTAGGGATTGAGCCTGAAGGGGTAGCGGGCGGCGACAGGATCGAGAGGAGCGGGGTCAAATTCCCATTTTTTTGCGAAATCGTGGAGCGAAAGCATGAAGTCTCCCAAAGGTAATAACCGAAAAAGTAAATTAACCACGAGTGGTTGCTCAGGTAAACCGATATTTTGAAGGGGCGAAAGCTATTTCACGCGAAGACGCGAAGACGCGAAGGAAAAGACGCGAAGGCAATTCAGCTTTTGCTTGTTACCGGAGGGTCGATAATCAAACAATTGACAGAGATGGTAGGGATTGGCCGCTCAATGGAATATAAAATTTCCTTCGCGTCTTCGCGTGAAACTGGCCGCTTCTCGATTTTGATTGTTCCCGCAACGCATATCAGATACATTGCCGGGGTCTTAAATCGAAAAAGGCCAGAGATTTGAAAACAGGAAATTGGATCAGAACTTACGGCAACAGGCGGGTCCTGTGCCTTGTCGGTCTTGGTTTTTCATCCGGCCTTCCCCTGGCGCTCACGGCTTCGACGCTTCAGGCCTGGCTGGTTACGGAAAAAGTCAACCTGGGCGTCATCGGCATGTTTTCCCTGGTAAGCTTGCCCTATACGCTCAAGGTTCTGTGGTCACCGCTGCTGGACAGGTTCAGCATGCCATGGCTTGGAAGGCGGCGGGGCTGGATCATCTCGTTCCAGGTGCTGCTGGCGCTATCGATTTTTCTGCTCGGTCGCTGCTCGCCGGTTGCCTTCCCCTTGCTGGTGGCTTTGGCCGCCATGCTCACGGCATTTTTAAGCTCCAGCCAGGACGTGGTGATCGACGCCTACCGAACCGATGTTCTTCGGGAAAGCGAACTCGGACCCGGGGCGGCGGCCGGGGCGGTCGGCTACCGGTGCTCCATGATCGTTTCCGGAGCCCTTGCGCTCATCTTGTCCGATCACCTGCCGTGGCGCACTGTTTATGCATTGATGGCGGTCGTCATGCTGGTGAGCAGTTGCTTTACCCTCCTGGCGCCGGAGCCCGAGGTGAGGGTGGAGCCTCCCGGGAGCTTGAAAGAAGCGGTGTGGGGGCCGCTGGTCAGCTACTTCAAGCGTTCCGGGGCCGTGGAGATGCTCTTTTTCATCATGATCTACAAACTGGGAAGCGTCATGGCCGGGACCATGACAACGCCTTTTTTGCTCGATATCGGTTTTAGCCGCACGGACGTGGGCATGGTCAACAAGGTCTTCGGCCTGATCACCACTATTGTCGGGACTTTGGTGGGCGGTAGAATTATAGCGGGCATCGGCATAAACCGCTCGCTTTGGGTTTTTGGCATTGCCCAGGCGATGTCCAATTTTTCATTCGCCGCCCTGTCGTTGATCGGGAAGAGCTTTCCCGCCCTGGTGGTGGCCGTGGGCATCGAGAACACCTTCGGAGGGATGGGCGACGCGGCATTCATCGCCTTCTTCATGAGCCTTTGCGATAAGCGCTTCACCGCGACGCAGTATGCGCTGCTGACCAGCTTCATGGCCGTGGACAGGGTGGTGGCGGGAGCGCCCATGGGCGCCGCGGCGCAGGCGCTGGGATGGCCCGCTTATTTTTCTTTGAGCGTTCTTGCCGCCGTTCCCGGCCTGCTGCTGCTCACCCGGTTTGCGCCCTGGAACGGGGGCGGAAGGGCTGTAGCCGTCGATGGGGGCTAGTGGCTAGAAAAAACTTGGTTTTCGAAGCATATTTTTGCTATTCTTCAAGATTTAGATCCTTCTGCCGGAGGAAGACTTACCTATCGTGATTGGCTGGCTGAGACACAAAAAAAATAATAATTCCGATTCGTTCCGCAAGGACCCCTACGGTTTTTCAATCAATGTCAAACCCCGGTTTCCCTTGCAGAAATGGTTCGAGCGGGTGGTGCGCCACGTGAGCGTTCCGGAGGACCGCCAGGAGTCTTTGCGGCAACTGTGCGGCAAGGGCACCATCGTCTATACCATCAAAGAGCCCTCGCAGATCGACTTTGTGTTTATCAGCATGCGATTGCAGCAGCTGGGGCTGCCCGCGCCCGTTTTCATGTTCGATCAGCGTCCCTATCCCTGGCAACCGCGATGGTATGCCGTAAAGACCCTGGTTCGGCATTTCTTTCATCTCCTGCGCCAGGGTTGTTTCCCCGACCCTTACACGGGGGGCTACTATGCCGAGAAAATCAAGGAAGGCAACTCGGGGCTTTTCTCCCTGGTGGGCAAGCGGGGCTATTATCGCAGTACGGTCCTGGTGGGCAACGATCCTCTGGAGCACCTGATAGATATCCAGAAAACGTGCGATAGACCGATTTTTATCGTTCCGGTGGTGCTGCTCTACAACCGGCGCCCGGAGGGCCGTCAGCGCTGGGCGCCCCTGGAGATGTTTCTGGGGCAAAGGAAGCAAATTGGTTTCCTGCGCAAATTGAGTTCTTTTATCCGGGGAAATCCGTACGCGGTAATCGAAACCGGTGAGCCCGTGAACGTGCAGGAAATTTTGCCCGAGCTGGCCGAAGAACTGTGGCCGCGGCGAAAGCAAATCTTCGAACTGCGGCGCTCGCTTATCGATTCGGTCGATGAAATCAAAAGGGCCATAGTGGGCCCCATTCTCAAGAGCAAGCTGGAGATGAAGGAGATAATTCTCCACCACCCAAAGCTTGTAGCCATGATGGAGAGGCGCGCCCGGGCGGGTTCGCAGGAAATATGGAAAGTGCGCATGGAGGCCGACGGTTACCTGGAAGAAATCGCGGCCAACTATTCGGTGAGTTTTATCCAGATAGCCTCCCGGCTATTCAACTGGGTCTGGAACAGCCTGTTCGACGGAGTGGAACTCGATTACGAAAGCCTGCAGCAGGTCAAACGGGCGGCCCGCAACAACACGCTGGTCTACATTCCCAGTCACAAAAGCCACATGGACTACCTTCTGCTCTCCCACCTGCTGTATACGAACAACCTCTACGCGCCGTTCATAGCCGCTGGAAAGAATCTGGCGTTCTGGCCGCTGGGTCCTATTTTTCGCCGGGGCGGGGCCTTTTTTATCCGGCGTAAATTCAATGTGAAATTCTACGCCGAGGTCTTCGGGCTCTATGTCAAAACCATGGTGCAGCTGGGGCACAACATCGAATTTTTCATAGAGGGTGGACGCAGCCGTACCGGCAAGCTCGTTTTGCCCAAACTGGGGCTGCTGGCCATCCTTATCCAGGCGGTGGAAGAGGGGTACTGCGACGACCTGGTGTTTGTGCCCACCTCCATATGCTACGACCGCATTCCGGAGGCCGAATCTTATTTAAATGAAATCGTGGGCAATCCCAAAGAAGAGGAAAACCTCGGTCAACTGGTCAAAGTTCGCCGAGTGATGCGCAAGCGATATGGGCGGGCATACGTCAAATTTGCCGAACCTGTTTCCATCAGGCGCTACCTGGAGCGCCACAATTACAACGTCGGCAGCATGCGGCCCAAAGACCGGCATGCCATGTACCGCAATTTTGCATACCGGATCATAAACCACATCAACCAGGAGTCGGTTGTTACCCCGTTCGCCCTGGCCGCCTCCGCCATGCTGGCGCTTCCCCACCACGGAGTGTCCAAGGCGGAGTTTCTGCAAATTTCGCAGACGTTTCACGATTTCATCGCCGCTCGCGCCGTGGGGCTTTCCCGGACCATGAAAAACCTTGGCGCGAGCCTCCAGGAATCGCTGCGCAACATGGAGCGCAATAAGCTCATCGGCAAGCTGAAAGATGACGACGATGACCTGGAAGAAGAAGTCTTCACCATTGAAGACAACAAGAGACTGGCGCTCGAGTACTACAAGAACAACATAATCCATTTCCTGCTGCCTGCGGCCTACGTGGCCACATCGATTCTGGCCCAGCAGACTTTCCGGTTCAGCGTCAGCCAGACGCTGGAAGATGTAATTTTCATGAAAAACTTCTTCAAATTCGAATTCGTCTACGACAACGAACTCAGTGATGAAAAGTTCGTCAGTGATGTGCTCGATATTTTTGAAAAGATGGAGTTTTTGCACCGGGCGGGCGAAGGGGATCAGCCATTCATACTGGCTCACAGCGGTTTTCGGGCTTGCCAGTCGTTTCACGGCTTGCTCCGCAATTATTTCGAAGGCTATTGGCTGGTGTTGCGCGGTGTGCGCTATCTTCAGAAAGGGGGCTTTTCGGAAAAAGATTTCACCAAAAAGATCCTGAGCCTGGGTCAGAAAGCCCTGAAGCTGGGACTGGTGGAAAGATCCGAATGCGTCTCCAAGATATTATTCGAGGACGCCGTGAGGCTCTATGTGGAAAAGAACATAATCATAAAGACCACGGTCGGCGAAAAGGATAAGCAAGAACAGCAGTTGCGGCCCGGACCGGAAAGCCGCGCTTCTTTGCAGCTTTACAGTAAGCAGATAAGCCGGTTTTTGCGTTCCCCGCATTTTGCGCTGCAATGACCAGTGGCCGGCGCCTGCGTCAAGACATAGAGGAGGAATTGAGATGGAGATTTCCGTTCACCTGCTTGAGCCGTCGAAGAGGCATGCAAAGCCCCAAGACGAAAAGAACCTGGTTTTTGGCCGGGTTTTCACCGATCATATGTTTCTGGTCGATTTCAAGGAAGGCCAAGGCTGGCAGGATGGTCGCATTGTGCCTTACGGGCCTTTGGAGCTCGATCCGGCAGCCATGGTGCTTCATTACGGACAGGGAATATTCGAAGGCCTCAAGGCTTACAGGCGGGCCAATGGTGAGATATACCTCTTCCGGCCCGAACAGAACTGCGAGCGGCTCAACCGTTCGGCGCTGAGGATGTGCATGCCCGAAATCGATCCGGCCCTGCAACTGCGGGCCATCGAAAAGCTCATAAAGGTGGACAGGGACTGGGTGCCCCACAGCGTGGGGTCCTCGCTCTACATAAGGCCCACCATGATAGCCACAGAACCCCACATAGGAGTGCGCCCGTCCGCCGAGTATCTGTACTACGTAATCACCGGGCCGGTTGCCGCCTACTATGCCGAAGGGTTCAACCCGGTAAAGATTTACGTGGACGAAGAATACGTGCGTACGGTGCGGGGCGGGTTGGGCGAGGCCAAGACCATGGCCAACTATGCGTCGAGCCTCTACGCGGCCGAGGTGGCCAAGAAGAAAGGCTTCACCCAGGTGCTGTGGCTCGATGGGGTCGAGAGGCGCTACGTCGATGAAGTCGGAACGAGCAACATTTTTTTCAGGATCGGCGATGAACTGGTGACCCCTCCGCTCAACGGCTCGATCCTGCCCGGAATTACCCGGGATTCGGTGATGCAACTGGCCAACCATTGGGGCATCAAGGTTACCGAGCGGCGGATCTCCATGGACGAAGTGATCGAGACGACCCAGTCGGGCGAATTAAAAGAGATTTTCGCCTCCGGCACGGCGGCGGTTATTTCGCCGGTAGGCGAGATTTGCTACCGGGACAAAAGCTACCGGGTGGCCGACGGAACCGTGGGCGAATGGGCTTTGAAACTCTACGACGAGATCCTGGGCATCCAGTACGGGCAACGGGAAGATATCTTCGGGTGGACACGATTGATCAGTGAAGAGTGAACAGTGATAGAGCAGTGAGCAGTGAAGAGTGAACAGTGATCAGTGATAGAACAGTGAAGAGTGAACAGTCATCGGGGTTTTTTCTGTTCACTGTTCACCCATCACAGATCACTGATCTTGGAGGAATAAGGTGCTTTTGCTTGCGATATACGGATCGCCCAGGAAAAACGGCAACACCGATCTCATGACGGACAGCTTTGTTGAGGGGGCTCAATCGGCGGCCAAAATCGAAGTGGAGAGGTTATATATCCGGGACCTCGGGATTTCCGGCTGCCTGGGCTGCGGCTACTGCGACAAACATGGAGTTTGCGCCCAGAAGGACGACATGCGCAATGTCTACCCTCTTCTGGAAAAGGCCGACAGGATCGTCATGGCCAGTCCGATTTATTTCTACGGGATCAGCGGGCAGGCCAAGCTGTTCGTGGACCGGAGCCAGGCCCTGTTTATGCGCAAGCAGATCAACAGGGCCGAAGGGGCCGCGGCCTCCCCCGCGGCGGCCAGGAAGGGATTTTTCCTGTGCGCCGGCGCCACCAGGGGCAAGCGGCTGTTCGATTGCCCGGTCTTGACCGCCAGGTACTTCTTCGATGCCATCGACGTGGCATACGAGGGAGAACTCTGTTTCCGGGAGTTGGACGAAAAGGGGGCCGTTCGCAATCATCCTTCGGCCCTCGATGATTGTCGGCGGCAAGGGGCGGTGTTTGTATTATAAGGGCCGGTGAATCGGTGAATGGGTGAATCGGTGAATCGGTAAGATCAAGAACTGGTGAATGGGTGAATCGGTAAAATCAAGAGCTGGTGAATCGGAGAGGCAGGAACTGGTGAAGGGGAGCCATGAAAAAGGGCCGGTATAGCCAGCCCCTGTTTTTACCAGTCACGAGTCACTAATCACGAGTCACTAATCTGATCAGGCTTTTTTAACGTTAACCGCCTGCGGACCCTTTTGCCCCGTTTCAATCTCGAACATCACTTCCTGGCCTTCGCTCAGGGTTTTAAACCCATTTCCTTCAATTGCGCTGAAATGGACAAAGATATCCGGCCCATCGGTTACTTCGATAAAGCCATAGCCCTTTTGCTCGTTGAACCACTTTACTCGACCTTCCGCCATTACAAAATTCCTTTCACTTAATTGATAGTTCCAGCCAGGCGCGCTCTTGGAGAACTTGCGGCAAACGTGTCGTGGCAACCCCCGAATACCCAGGTGGCGTTCAAGATTTGCCTGATGGGTTGCGCTTCGCTCCACCCATCCTACGCCAGCCCGTCAAGAGTCGCTGTAGGATGGGTGAAAAGCAGTGAAACCCATCTTTTTGGCTAGTCTATTTTATATGTGTTTGATGTGAAAAGCAACAGATAAGGATTCCAGGCCAGTCCAATGGCAGACTTCGTTGTTTCTTATCCAGGAAGGATTAGAGCGGTTGGGTAGTGTATCATCGGAAGGCGCAGCGTTAGGACCGACCGGCGTCTTGCGGCCGGTCCCAACGCCGCGTGGTTGGGTGGTGGCGGAGTTTACCTGTTGGTAATCAGGTGTTCCCTGTGCTGCATGTACCCGTTACGCATGGCGACATAGGGGTCCAAAGAGGCTTTTTTGAGCGTTTCGTATTCACCCGAGTGGACGGAGGCCTCGCTCGTATAATTTACGAAACTGGGGGGAATCGTGACCCACCATTGTCCGGGGATCCAGAAAAGGGGATCCATGACCTTGTCCACCGCGTAGCCGAAGAGATCTCTTTGGTCGAAGGGGCCGAAGGCCGGAACCACCAGATAGGGACCTGTGGGAACGTTCCACTTGCCCAGTGTCTGGCCGAAATCGGCATAATGGTCCGGGACTCCGAGAGCGTTGTTGGCGACGTCGAACATGCCGCCTATGCCGACGGTCGAATTAATGACAAAGCGTGTCATTTCGTCGCCAGCCATTTGAGGGCTGCCCTGCAGAACGAAATTAACGAAGTGCGCGGGCACCTGGAGGTTGTCGAACCCGTTGCGGATCACCTTGCGAACGGGTGTGGGGACGTTGTCATAGGCCTGGACCAGTGGTTTTATAAAGCAAAAATAGAGCCGGTCGTTGAATTTGAATATTTTTCTGTTCGAGTTTTCATAAGGGTCACAGGCTTTTTGTGGGTCCTGGGCCTGTTGGGAAGGGGCGGCTTGCGGCTGATCGGCCAGGGCCGGGCTGCAGGCCGGAATCGGAAGGGCCAAAAGGTTGAAAATCAAAAGAGAAAGAAACGCAATTTTAAAACAGGTGATCTTTCGCATCAAGACTGCCTCCTCGTCAGGTACGCGGTTAACGCTAATATATTAGTATCAAGATCGATGAGTGCAAGCAAATAATGTACTCAGGGGCCGTATTTCCGCACAGCCCCGGCAAAGTCGTCTTTATTGGTCGCAATGGATTGCAAGGTTGCGGAGGTGTAGTATATTACAAGGGTTTCCGCGGTTGAATCCTGCGCACGTGGGGGGAAACAGTGGCGGAAACAGGAGCAGGGGGGGCGGTTTTTACGACAACTGTTTGAGAGTATGGGGAAAAATGGCCGGTAACGAACAAAAAGACCCTTTGAGTAGATTCATTAACCGTTTCAAAGGACCGGACCGGGACCGCCGGCCGGACCAGCGAAAGGTGCATTTTTCCATCTGGTATTTCATCCTGGCGGTGTTGGTGATCTTCTGGTTTCAAAGTATTCTCAGCCAGCAGCAGACTGACCGGGTTACCTATTCGCAATTCAAGCAGTTGCTAAAGAGCGGGAAAGTGGGTTCGGTGGTGATCGGTCCCGATCTGGTTACGGCAACGCTCAAAGAAGCCGACGACAAGCAGCCGGCCAAGGCAGTGAGTGCTATCCGGGTGGAAGACCCCGATCTGGTAAGGGACCTGGAAGGGCAGAAAATCAAGTTCAGCGGATCTACCGACGACAAGTGGCTGGCCGCTTTGCTGACCTGGGTGGTGCCGCTGGCCATCTTTTTCTTTTTTTGGAGTTTTCTGATGCGTCGTATGAGCGGTGGACCCCAAGGCGTGCTTTCCGTAGGCAAGGCGAAGGTGAAAATTTACGCTGAAAAAGAGATCGGCGTGACTTTCGACGATGTGGCCGGCATAGACGAGGCCAAGGCCGAGCTGGAAGAAGTGGTTGAATTTCTAAAGGCCCCCGGAAAATTCGAGAAGCTGGGGGGGAAAATTCCCAAGGGGGTTTTGCTGCTGGGTGCGCCGGGGACGGGGAAGACCCTGCTTGCCCGCGCGGTCGCCGGGGAAGCCGGAGTGCCATTTTTCAGCATGAGCGGCTCCGAGTTCGTGGAGATGTTTGTGGGCGTGGGCGCGGCGCGAGTGCGCGACCTTTTCGGGCAGGCCAAAGATCATGCGCCCTGTATAATATTTGTGGACGAACTCGACGCTCTGGGTAAGGCGCGGGGCCTAAACCCCATGGGCGGTCATGACGAAAGGGAGCAGACCTTGAACCAACTCCTGGTGGAGATGGACGGTTTCGACACCAGGACCGGAGTAATCATAATGTCGGCAACCAACCGTCCGGAAATTTTGGATCCGGCGCTGCTGCGGCCCGGCCGCTTCGATCGGCACGTAGCGATCGACAAGCCGGACATCCGGGGCCGGGAAGCCATTTTGCTGGTTCATGCCAAACAGGTGAAGCTGGGGGCGGACGTGGATTTAAAGAAAATCGCCGCCATGACCCCGGGGTTTGTGGGGGCGGATCTGGCCAATCTGATCAATGAAGCGGCTCTCATTGCGGTCAGGCGGGACCGTGAAGAGGTGACCATGTCCGACTTCCAGGAGGCGGCCGACAGGATCATCGGCGGGCTGGAAAAAAGAAATCGGGCCATGAACCCCAAGGAAAAGGAAATAGTGGCCTACCATGAATCGGGCCACGCCCTGGTGGCCATGACCCTTTCCAATACGGACCCGGTGAGCAAAATCTCCATCATTCCACGCGGCATCGCCGCCCTGGGGTATACCCAGCAGCTTCCCACCGAAGACCGATATCTCATGACGCGCCAGGAGCTTCTGGCCCGGCTGAAGGTATTGCTGGGCGGCAGGGTGTCCGAGGAGATCATTTTTAAAGACATTTCCACCGGGGCTCAAAACGATCTGCAGCGCGCAACCGATATTGCCCGAAGCATGATAATGGAATACGGAATGAGCAAAAAGCTGGGGCCCCTGACCTACGTGCGGGATGCTCGTTCCGCGCATCTCGATCTTGGTTTCGCTCCGCGGGAAAGAGAGTTCAGCGAGAAAACCGCCCAGCAGATCGATGAGGAGATGGCGGCCATGATCGAGGAGACTCACAACGAGGTGATAAAGATCCTTACGGAGCAGCGGGGGATGCTCGAAAAGCTGGCCAAAATACTGCTGGTGAAGGAATCCATCGACGGAGAGGAGTTGAAGAAATTCCAGGATGAGGTGAGAGCCGGGCTGTCAGCCAGGGGACCAAGGGAAGCCGGGCAGAAGGTGGATGAAGAAACCGAATCCGGACTTGACATCGCGCCCTTATAAGGTATATAGGTTATTTTTTGTGTGATTGATGAAGCAAAGAATATTACTGAGGCCGTGAATTCCAAGGAGGTTTGGATTGGCAAACCATAAGTCAGCGATCAAAAGGGCAAGGCAAAGCGAGGAGCGCCGGATGAGAAACCGCTCCTGCAAGACCAGGATGAAGAATGTCATAAGGGGTCTCGACGAAGCGGTGGCAGCCAAGGCTACCGATAAGGTCGCCGAAGAATTAAAGAAGGCTGTTTCAGTGATTGCCGTAGCGGCTTCGAGAGGCGTCATTCATAAGAATACGGCTTCGCGGAAAATCTCCCGCCTCACTCGCAGGGTGAACGCTCTGTAGTTACCTACCGCTAATCGGTCCGGGCCAGGTTGAGCACCAGGTCTTCGAGCAACAGCACGGGGGAAGTCCCTGTGCTTTTCATGGCGATATCGGTCCGGCCGACAGCTTCCATTACCCGATAGAGATAAGCATCAGAGAAGCGGGCGGCTTGTTCGCCCGCTTTTTTGACCACGAAGGGGTGCGCCCCGACCCGTTTGGCCAGTTGGGATTCGGGTATGGACTGGCGCAGACCGTCTTTTACCTGCCACACGATACGAATCTGCCAGGCGAGAGTGGATAGAATTTTGAGGGGTTGCTCACCGGCGAGGACCAGGCTTCTCAGGGCCAGGAGGGCCTTGTCCGCCTGCCGAGCCTTGATGTGATCGAGCAGGTCGAAGGCTGAAAAGGTCCTGTGTGAGCCCGCGGCTTCCAGGATGTCTTCCGGTTCGATGGAGTCTTTGTCGCCTGCGAAGGTGCAGATTTTGTCCAGTTCCGAGGCCAGGGTCTGCAGATCGGTTCCCGCGGTTTCGACCAGCAGGAAGGCCGCCTTGGGGGAAAGGTTCTTTCCCATTTGCCTGGCTCTTTCGATCAACCATCGCGGGGCTTCCCGTTCGCCGGGAGATCGAAACGTGACGATCTTGCCTTTGGCTTCGACCGCCCGGGCCAGTGCTTCGATGCTTTTCCTGCCGGAGGCTGTCAACACCAGGCAGGCCGAAGAAGGGATTCGGGGCACGAAGTTTTCGACGGCGGAAAGGGGCGCCTTTCCCCAGGCCTCGACATTTTCGACCATGATTGTCCGTCGTCCGCCGAACATGGGAATGACGGCCAGGCGGGCGATAAGGTCGGAGGGGTCGGTTTCCCGGGCCTGAAGGCGCTCGCCGTTGAAGCGTCCCACATCCTTAGGCAGCAGGGCTGCAAGCAGCTTGTTCCAGGCCTCGCCCATGAGGAGGGCGGCGGGGCCGAGGAAAAGATAGACCGGATCGATTTTCCCGGCGCGCAGCGCTTTTAGAAAATCTTCGTTTTCCATCAGAAGTTGCTCAAAAATCTGTCATGAACGCGCCTGGCCGTTTCGTCGGCGATAAACCGAATGGCGTCCTGCCTGTATTCATAGCCGGTTAAGGGTTGAGGCTGCACAGCATTATCGTTTGCCAGATAGACTTTCCAGTAAGAGAAGTTGGGGACCTGCCAGATCACCTTATGGGTTTTCTTATCGACGCACCGGATGCTGACGGTCATATAGAGCCTGTTTTCAAGGGTAATCCGCTTTGAGACGGTAGAGACGGGGTTGTGGGCCACCGGCACCATGTAGATGCGCTTGACGGTCCCCTGGAAAACGGCTTGGGCCACATCCTCGGGCACCACCTTCATATCGCCTTTTTTCATGAACTCGTGTCTCAGGGCTCCGGCGAAGATCGCTCCGGCATTAGGTTCGGAGGTGTCGTTTTTGAATACGGGGATGGCTATGCAGCTAAGTCCGGGCTCCGGGCCCTGGCCCTCGCCGGAAAAGTGATAGCCGCATGAGGACAGGAACAGCAGGGCGATGGCCGTAAGGAAAAATAGCCGCAAGCGAGGAGCGGGAAGCCGGCGGGAGGTTCGGCCCCCGGATGTGATGGTTTCAGGGCGCCCCGCGGGGGCGGGGAAAGTTGCTTTAAATGTTGGTTCAATTGGTCCGGCCATGACGATCTCCTGAGATAAATAGAGCTGGATTCCGGCTTGGAGACTGCCGGAATGACGAACCCGCGCCTACGGGACTACGGATGGAACGCCAGTCACCTTTACTGGTTTGAGACCGACGAAGCCGCGCCTACGGGACTATCTATCGGGTTTGCGACCCAGGACAGCAGGCAGTGTCCATCCGGAAAATTCCCGGTGGGCAACGCAAAGACTGTGTGGTGGGCACGACCAAGCTTGTGCCCACCCTACGAGACTACAAGACTACAAGACTTGCCGGTGGGCAACGCTTCGCTTTTGCCCACCCTACAAGACTCCGCAAAATTAAAGGGCTGAAATCGTGGTAACTATCCGGTGAAGGACGTTATAAGCCTGTATTGGCGTAACATTGGCGGCCGGGATCTTGCTTTTATGTACAATCCAGTCGCGATAATATTTGATTTGTTTGGCTTGCCCGATCAGTTCCACGTCGACAACTCCCTTAAACAGGTCCAGCTTGTCACCTATTTTCCAAAACTCGATCTGGCCATCAACCAATCCGTGCAGTTTCTCTGTGAACTGCCTTGGATGCTGGTCGAGCAAAATTTTTGCTTTCTCACGAACAAAATCAATAATAAGTCTTTCAAAAACGGCCCATAGTGACAAAATAACAAAGTCATCCCACTCGTTGCGGCCTTTTACAATTATCCTGTCTGCATCTTCAAGGGAAGCTGCTGCGAATCCAGTATTGGATAACAGGCCCACGTCTCCTTTAACAAGGGTTCTTCGAGTTATCTTGAAGCAATCCGTTGCCAGTTGATAGTTCTGCCAGATCTCATTTAGCGGACTGATCGGCGACATAATCGGAGACCTCTGTCAGCAAATCCAGGAAAAGTTCCTGATCCAGAAGGCGTGCTCTTCCAAGCCGTTTCTCTTCAATCCGGTACCAGCCGTCGTCAGTCACACCCTTAAAAAACGGTTTCGAACTCTGTTCGATAATTTCCCCGTCAGTTGAAGTCTTTATCGTCAGGCCTGGGCCTCCGGTTTGCAAATAGACCAATGAATCTTTGTCCAGTCTGCCGATAATGTCAACTCGTCCGCTAGCGCCGATAACATTAGCCCCGATCGGTTTCACACTGGCTACGAACTTGCCGGAGCAAGTAATTTTCAATGCCGGGGCGGAATATGTCCCCAGGTCTTGCTCTAAGAGCCTTTCCTCTTCCCGGGTTATGTCCAGTCCTTGCCCCCGGCTCCAGAGGCGGATATCGTCATATAAATTCCGAAGCCTTTCGATGTATTGTCTGATCCTGTCGCCGGCATCCATGGCTCAATCCTCGATACCTATATTACAATGTTTATCAGCTTCTTTGGCACCACGACCACTTTGCGGGGCTGTTTGCCCGCGATAAACTCAGCCACCCTGGGGTCGGCAAGGCAGAGCTGTTCCACCTGCTTATCGGTGGCGTCGGCCGGAACGCTTATCCTGCTGCGCAGCTTGCCGTTGATCTGGACTACGATCAGCATTTCTTCGGCTTCGAGCGCCCGCTCGTCCCATTGGGGCCAGGGGGTGTCGAGGAGCAGTTTTTGGTGGCCCAGGGTCTGCCAGAGTTCTTCACAGGCGTGGGGCACCATGGGAGAGGACAGCACTATTACGGCTTCAACGGCTTGCCTTACGAGCGGCCAGAACAGGGGGTGGTCTTTGCGGTTATCCAGGGTCTGGTATATCTGGTTTACCAGTTCCATGACCGCGGCGATGGCCGTGTTGAAATGAAACCTGTCGCGAATGTCTTCGGTGACTTTCTTTATGGTCTGATGGGTCTTGCGGCGAAGCGCGGCAAGGTCCGGCGGCAGGCCGTCGCTGTCAACATGCCCACTCAATCCTTTGGCGGCGGACTTGAGGGGTTCGAAGTTATCGGAGACAAGTCTCCACATGCGGGAGAGGAAACGGAAAGAGCCTTCCACACCCTGGTCGCTCCAGTCGAGGTCCTTTTCGGGCGGGGCGGCAAACAGGCAGAAAAGGCGCACGGTATCGGCGCCGTATGAGCGGATCATGACGTCGGGGTCCACGACGTTGCCCTTGGACTTGCTCATCTTGAAGCCGTCTTTTATGACCATCCCCTGGGTGAGCAGGTTTTTAAAGGGCTCATCGACCTGGAGGTATCCCAGGTCCCGCAGGACTTTGACGAAGAACCGGGAATAGAGCAGATGCAACACGGCATGCTCTATGCCGCCTATATACTGGTCCACGGGCATCCAGTAGGCGACCCGCTCCTTGTCGAGGGGGCCTTTGTCGAAGTCCGGGCAGGAGTAGCGGGCGAAGTACCAGGAGGACTCGACGAAGGTATCCATGGTGTCGGTCTCACGCCGGGCCTCGCCCCCGCATTTGGGGCACTGGGTGGAATAAAAGGGCTTGTGGACCGGCAGGGGGGAGCCGCCGTTTTCCAAAAGCTCGACGTCGAGCGGGAGCACGACGGGCAGGTCTTTTTCGGCAACGGGCACAGCGCCGCACTTTTGGCAGTAGACAATGGGGATGGGAGCGCCCCAGTATCTCTGCCTGGAAATGCCCCAGTCGCGAAGCCGGTGCTGCACGGTCAACTCGGCCAGCCCTTTTTTGGCCAGGGATTCGGTTATGGCCACCCGAGCGGGTTCCGAGGCCATTGCGGTGAACTCGGCGGAATTGACCAGAATCCCGTATTCTTCATTTGCCCGGGTGAGTTCGCCGGCCGAGGGCGCCGGATCGGCCCCGGCAGGCTTTATGACCACATCGATGGGCAGGCCGTATTTTCGGGCAAACTCGAAGTCGCGCTGGTCGTGGGCGGGGACAGCCATGACCGCGCCCGTGCCGTAGGCCATGAGGACGAAATTGGCCACATAGATGGGCATTTTTTTGCCGGTGACCGGGTTCAGGCAGTAGCTCCCGGTGAAAACGCCCTCTTTTTCGAGCAGATCCGCTTCGCGCTCATTTCGCTTGGACTGTTTGGCCTTTTGCACGAATTCGAGCACCGCGGCCTCCTGGGGCTTTCCGCGGCACAGGTCGGAAACCATGGGATGCTCGGCGGCAAGGCTCAAGAATGTGGCGCCAAAAAGCGTATCGGCCCGGGTGGTGAAAACCTGTATTTTCCCGTCCCCCGATTCGAGCGGAAAAAGGAGCATGCTCCCGGTGCTTTTGCCTATCCAGTTTTGCTGCATGACCAGGACGCGCTCCGGCCATCCGTCCATCTTGAAGGTGTTATCGAGCAGTTCATCCACATAGTGGGTAATCCGGAAAAACCACTGCTCCATTTCTTTTTGGACGACTTCGGTGTCGCAGCGCCAGCAGACGCCGTTTTCCACCTGTTCGTTGGCCAGAACCGTCTGACATTTCGAGCACCAGTTGACGTAGGAACTTTTCCGGTAGGCCAGGCCCAGGTCGAACATCTTGAGGAAAAAGAGCTGTTCCCACCTGTAGTAGTCCGGATTGCACGTGGCGATCTCGCGCGACCAGTCGTAGGAAAAACCCAGTTGCTTGAGCTGGTTTCTCATGTAGTCGATATTGTCGTAAGTCCATTTGGCCGGGTGTGTGCCGGCTTTTATGGCGGCGTTTTCGGCCGGCATTCCGAAGGCGTCCCATCCCATGGGGTGAAGGACGTTGTAGCCGCGCATGCGCATGAAGCGGGCCACCACGTCGCCTATGGTGTAGTTGCGCACGTGTCCCATATGAATGCGGCCGGAAGGATAGGGAAACATCTCCAGCAGGTAATATTTTTCTTTGTCCGGGTCTTCACCGACCTGGAAAGCGCGGGAGCTTTCCCAGTACCGCTGCCATTTTTGTTCGATTGATTTGGGCGAATATTTTTGTTCCATAATTCCTCACGCAATTTTGCCCCCGGGCGGTGTCTCAGCCTCCGGAACGATCAGTTTGAGGTCATTTCCGTCACGCACGGCCAGGACCATTCCGTGCGATTCGATTCCCATCAGCTTGGCCGGCTTGAGGTTGGCCACGATCACCACCTGTTTTCCGACAAGGCCCTCAGGCGGGTGTGTCTTGGCGATCCCCGCCACGATCTGCCTGTTTTCCCCGATATCGACCAGCAGCTTCACCAGCTTTTCGGACTTGGGGACTTTTTCGGCCGCCGTGATACGGCCGACCCGCAGATCGACCTGGCGGAAAATGTCTATATCGATCTGGGGAGCGTCGGTATCTTCGGTTTTTGGGGCGACCTCGGCCTTTTTTCCGGCCTGCGCCGGTTTAGGCGGTTTTCCCTGCTTTTTGTCGGCCGCCTCCACTCTAGGAAAGAGCGATTCGCCCTTGAAGACCTTCGTGCCTCCCACCAGGGTTCCCCAGGCGCCGTCGCTTTCCAGCCGGAGATCGGCCGATCGTGTCTCAAGGCCCAGCCGTTGGAGCATCTGCGAGGAGGTTGCGGGCATGAAGGGAGAAACCAAAACGGCGACGATCCTGTTGACTTCCAGAAGAGTCCTCATGACGGTCTGAAGTCGGGGCAGGAGGTTGGGGTCTTTGGCCAAGGTCCAAGGGGCGGTGTAGTCGATATATTTATTGGCGGCGCCGATGCATTCCCATATGGCCATGAGGGCTTTGTGAAAACCAAGGGCCGGAATCTCCTCCCGGAATTGATGGAGCGCATTGTCCACCTTGCCCGCCAGGTCGCGGTCCATATCGTCAGGCTCGGAGGCAAAAGGCGGGATTTGTCCGTCAAAATAGCGTTCGGTCATTGCCAGCGAGCGGCTGAACAGATTTCCCAGGTCATTTGCCAGATCGGCGTTTATGCGCTGCACGAGGGCGTCTTTACTGAAATTGGCGTCGAGCCCGAAGACCATTTCCCGCAAAAGGAAATAGCGAAAGGCTTCGGCCCCGTAAACGGAGGCCATGTCCAGGGGGCGGACCACCGTTCCGTGGCTCTTGCTCATCTTGCCTTCGTCGCTTTTCCAGTAGCCGTGGACGTTGAGGTGGCGGTACATGGGAATCCCGGCGGCCTTGAGCATAGCCGGCCAATAGATTCCATGAGGTTTCAGGATGTCCTTGGCTATCAGGTGGTTGGCCACCGGCCAGAGCTCCCGGTAGAGATCTCCGTCGGGATAGCCCAGGGCCGACACATAGTTTAACAGGGCGTCAAACCAGACATAGGTCACGTAATTGGCGTCAAAGGGCAGTGGAATGCCCCAGTCGAGCCGCTCGGCCGGTCGGGAGATGCACAGGTCTTCCAGGGGTTCTCTTAGAAAGGCCAGGACCTCGTTTCGGTACCTTTCGGGGCGGATGCAGTCCGGGTTGGACTGCAGGTGCTCTATCAGCCAATCCTGGTATTTGCTCATGCGGAAAAAGTAATTGGCCTCCTCACGTTCGATCAGAGGTTTGTCATGATCGGGGCATTTTCCGTCGACCATCTCGCGCTCGGTGTAGAAGCGTTCGCACCCTACGCAGTAAAGCCCCTTGTAGGAGCTGAAGTAGATTTCCCCGGCGTCGTAGACTTTCTGCAGCACGTACTGGACGACCTGGACATGTTCGGAGTCCGTGGTGCGGATGAACTTGTCATTTTGGACGTCGAGTTTGGGCCAGGTTTGTCGGAAAAGTCCGCTGATCCTGTCGGCGTAGGCCTTGGGGGAGATTCCCTCAGCCCTGGCGGCCTGGGCGATCTTGTCGCCGTGCTCGTCGGTGCCGGTTAGAAAAAAAGTCCTCGATCCCATCATCTTGTAGAAGCGGTTGAGCACGTCGGCGACGATAGTGGTATAGGCATGGCCAATGTGAGGCTCGGCATTAACATAATAGATAGGGGTGGTTATATAGAATCGATTCATTTGGCCTCTTTTAAGTGCGGTGATTCGTGACTCGTGATTCGTGACTCGTAAAGAGACCAGTGAGAAGCGATCGGTGTCGATCGGTTATCAGATTCTTCTACAATCACTAATCACTCCTCGACTCACTAATCACTAACAACTGCACGAGTCACGAGTCACTATTCACGAGTCACGAGTCACTGTTTTTAAGATTGATCTCCAGTTCCCGTCCGTCATCGAGCAGCACCGTGTAAGAACGGCCTATGACGTTTTGGCGTACGACTTTTCCCTTTCCTTCGGGCAGTTCCACCTTCTTGCCCATTTTGGGCATATCCTTGCGAAGTTCCTTATACGTTTCGTGTTCATACTGGAGGCAGCACATGAGCCTGCCGCAGGCCCCCGATATTTTGGCGGGATTGAGGCTCAGGTTTTGTTCCTTGGCCATTTTTATGGACACGGCGTGAAAATTTTTCAAAAACGTGGCGCAGCAAAGCGGCCGGCCGCAGCCACCCAGGCCGCCCACCATTTTGGCCTGATTTCTGATTCCGATCTGCCGAAGCTCGACCCGAGTGCGCAACCGCCTGACGAGGTCCTTTAGAAGTTCTCTGAAATCGACCCTGCCTTCCGCGGTAAAGTAGAAAATTATCTTGCTGCCGTCGAAAAAGTACTCCACATCCACAAGGTTCATGGGCAGGGCGTGAGCGGCGACTTTTTCCAGGCAAAAAGCCTTTGCGTCCGCCTCGATCTCGGCGTTGTCCACCAGTCGGCGGATTTCGTCTTCGTTCGCCATCCGCTCGATTTTCTTTATTTCCCGGGGATGAATATTGTGGTTCCTGGGGCAGGGCGGCTCAATTACCTGTCCGAGCCCGACCCCCTGCTCCGTTTTTACGATCACATAATCGTCCCTTGCCGGAGAGAACTCGCCGGGATCAAAATGATAGAGCCTGCCCCCTTTTCGAAAACGAATTCCAATTACCTTTTCCATAAAGAAAGTCCTTAATGGCCAGGCAGACGCCCTCCAGGGTCATCTGCAGGTTTGCATTGACCTTCAAACCTTGCATGGCCAGTTCCACCCTCTGGTATAAAATAAACAGGTGTTCGACGGGGATCGACCCGGCGGCCTGCCGGGTCCTGGCGTTCAAATCGAATGTGAGCGCGGCGCCGCTCTGCGTGGAAGCGTGCGCGGGATATCGCGCCCCGGCCACTCTGAAAAGTATGAGGTCCCGGACCCACAGCTTGATGAACTCCAGGTCGCGCTCCACGAATTCGCGGCCTTTGGCCCAATCGGAAACCATGGGAAAGAAATCGAGTATGGAAATCGTGTCCAGGTTTTCCAATCTGTCGACAACCTTTTTCCAGCCCTCCGAGCGGTCCTGCACGGAAAACCATCTTGCCTTTTCGATGCTTCCTTCTGCCAGGCGGGCAATGGAGGCGGCGCTTTCCGGGGAAAGCCCCTCTTCTTGCACCAGGCGCTGGGCGACTATCCGGTCATCGAGGGGCTGAAAACGGACTTGGCAGCACCGGGAGACGATGGTCGGCAAAAGCATCTGGGACTCGACTGCAAGCAGGATGAAAATATTTGCCTCGGGAGGCTCCTCCAATACTTTGAGCAGCGCGTTAGCCGCAACCTCCAACATTCTGTGCGCGTCGTGAATTATAACAACGCGGAATTTACCTTCAAACGGGCGAAAGCGGAAACGCTTCACCAGTTCGCGTATCTGATCCAGTTTGATCCCCGGGCCATCGCTGGTGACATGGACGACGTCGGGATGCAGGCCCTCATCGAGTTTACGGCACGACCCGCACAGGCCGCAACCATCATGGTCCCGGGGCGACAGGCAATTGAGCGCCCGGGCGAATTCCACAGCCGCGGCAAGCTTTCCCCCACCCGTCATGCCGGAAAAAAGAAAGGCATGCGGAACGGTCTCTTTTCTCAGAAGCCGGCTGAGAAAGCTAACGGCCCTCTGCTGGCCGGCGATATTGGATAGGGCCATATTTTTGTAGTGTCTTCTCTATCAGTCAAGCGATTTCCGCGCTCCGCCGCACTCGCTCACCAGTGAGAGGTTCTGTCAAGGGCGGCCACCCGTCTGATCGTCGGATGTTTCTTCGCCGCCATTGTCCGGTGTGGGAAATCCGCGAAAAAAATGTCTGCCGAAAATGGTTTCAAAACCGGTCCAGGTGGCCTCACTTTCTTTTGAGCCGGCCATGATCCGGTCTATGGCGTTCATCTTTGCATCCAGATCGTCGGCCAGGTGCAGGGCAAACGCTTCTCTGCTGGCCGGCAGCCTGACGGCGCCGAACTGGGCCTCCCCGTGATGGCTGAGGATGAGGTGTTTTAGCAGGAGTGAGGCCTCGACGGGAAAACCCTCCAGCCGGCCAATCAGTTTATCGACGATCTGCGTCCCGAGGACCATGTGTCCCACGAGGCGTCCCGCATCAGAATAGTCGATGTGCGTATCATACACGAATTCTTCGATTTTCCCAATGTCGTGGAAAAAGGCTCCCGCTATGAGTTGATTGCGGTCAAGAGTAGGGTAATGGTTGCTGATCCTGTAGGCCAGCGTCATGACGGACAGGGTATGTTCCAGAAGGCCGCCGATGTATGCGTGGTGCATGGCCTTTGCGGCCGGGGCGGTTTTAAATTTTATCATGAGCGCGGAGTCGTCCAGGAGCGCCTGACACAGCCGGCGAAAAGGTCCCTCGGTCATCCCCGCCACCAGTTTGTTCAAATTTTCGAAAAGGAGGTCCCGGTCATGGGGGCAGAGAGGCAGAAAATCAGCCGGATCGCAGGTTCCCGCGGGAACCGGAAGGATTTCGGAAACGTTTAGCTGAATGCGGTCCTTGTAGAGTTCGGTTCTGGCGCGAAGAAAAACGATGTCCCCGGATTTAAAAAGCGTCGAGGCCTCGGCGGCTTTTTCCCACATTTTGCCGGAGACCTGGCCCGTTTTGTCCGAAAGCTTCAAATCGAGGTAAACCGAGCCGTTGCGGGCGGTCTTCAGTTGCTTTTCGGAGGCCACAAAATGAGAAGCTATCTCTATGTTGGGCTTGAGTTCCGAGATGAACAGCTTGGGCACCGGACACCTGCCTTATTTTTTCAGATATGAGCGGTAAGAAGGAACCGCACGGCAACATTAACGGAAACATTATTAGTGTAAAAATACCATGTTATTATGTTCGGGGCCTTGAGTCAAACGCGCAGGAGCGGAAATCGCGGTAAATTTGTTCTCATACAAAAAACAGGAAAATCCACCACGGAGACAAGAGGCACAGAGACATTTTCCCGGGGGGGCAATGTTGTTGATTTAAGCAGGGTTAAGCATGATCAGAGATATCTTGATTGATGGTTCTGATCTGCGACCCCTTACGGGGTCGTCTCTTTCTTTTTCGTTCCTTTCCGGGGGTATCGGCCTCACTTTCCGGGGGTATCGGCCTCACGGCCTCAACCCCCGGCTAATGGCTTTGATCCCTCCGGGATCAGGATTGTCGCTCTAAAAGAGCGGCGCCGATTCCAGTGGAGTCGCTTGTCTCAACAACATTGTCCAGGGGGTTGTGCCGGGGGTGATCAGGCCCATGAACATCTTGAGCCTCACGAAGCCGGCCATGGCGGAATCAGCCTTTCATCCGGCACCGTTTGAACCAGGTTATTTTGATCAAGTATTTCCGATCTTATGACGATGAATATGCTGCGATTTAATTAGCCTGTTGAGAATCACAAACTCGGAAGATAGAGATATGCCGAGCAAAAAACGGAAGGGTAATGATGACGAGCCGGATGGTAAGGTTTTCAAGTGTCGGCGGACTGCTATTGGCGCTGATTCTTTTTATGACGTCGAATGCTCTCGCTCTTAGCTACCAGGCCGGGGAGAATGTAAATTTCGATATAACATTGGATGAAGTGGGACTAACAAAGATGCCTCCGGCGCCAAGGTTCTATTTGGAGGGTTTCGACGGCGTGAATTATCCGGTGGCAGTCGTGCTGAAGAGCGACAGATCCATCGAGCTGGGGGTTACCCAGGCGATGCCCGCCGGTTCGTATGTACTGGCATATGCGGGCCCGGGGGGGAAAAAGGTCGAGCTTCGCAACACCGTCAGGGTCAATGGGCCGGTGATACAAAACGTTTCGGTGGTGAACCAGCAGTTGACCGCAGGCAACCAGGTGACTCTGACCGGAATGTATTTTGGAAGCAGTCCCTCCGTATCCATTCAAATCGGTCAGTCGGCGCCCGTTGCATGCCAACTGGTGAGTGTGGGCGCCGACCAGGCGGCAGAGGAAGGGTTTGGCCAGGTAATGGTGGCGATTCCCCGCCTGGCCCAGGAAACGCCGGGCAATGCCGTATTTGTGGTCAAAAACATGTTTGGAACGGCGGAAGCCTACTATGATGCGAATTCAGTTCTGGCAGGCACGGCAAACAGCAGGGGGACCCTGGTCTCCGCCAGCGAGGCTGGAACTATCCTTAAAGGCAAGAAATGGGATTATCTTTTAGATTCGCTTGAAAGCAGCACTGGCTATGTCGGGGACGCCAAAAGGTATGCCCTCAGCCAATATTTGTATTATGTCACGGGGGATGGTTTCGGCAACCAGTACCGCGTCAACAAATACGATGTCAAAATCTACAAGATCACCTACTGGACTGTGGACGACGACGAAGCCGCACATCCTGTCATGGCGTCGGGCGTGGTGATAGTGCCGCAGGTAAACGGCAAGGGCACACTCCCGTTTATCAGTTTTCAGCACGGCACCATGATTCATAAGGCAGAGGCCCCGACAAGCTCGGACGGGGCGGAGCTGGGTATGGCGGTGTCGTATGCGGTTGCCGACGGCTTTGTGGTTTCCATGATGGACCACCAGTGGATGGGGGAGGCGGGTATTGGCGCTCTGAACGATACGGACCGGCGCGCGTTGCAGCCGTATTGCCAGGAAAAGGTCCTTGCCATGGGGGCGGCGGACATGATGATTGCCGCGAAGAGCTTTCTGAGCGATAAATACAGTAATATAACCCTCAATAACAAGCAGTTTTTCCTGACGGGATATTCGGAAGGGGCATACGCTACGCTTGCGCTGCTAAGGGAGCTGGAAACAAACGAAGTCTATTATAATCAGGCCGGTCTTCCTCAACCCAAGCTCACGGCATGCGGCGACGGTCCCTATTCGCTTGCGGGCGTAATGCGGAAAACACTGCTCGCGACTACGCCCTATCCGGATTCCGCACAGTATTTCGCGCCGCTCATCCTAACCACCATGTACAAGACGTATCTGCCCGATAACAAACCGGCGGATTATTTCAAACGCCCCTATGACATCTCCGTGGCGGACCTGATGAACGGTTATGTAAACAGCGGGGCCGTGAACTTCAACATGCCAAAGTCGCTTAAACCCGCAGAGATACTGACGGACAAGGTAACGGGCGATCTGAAAAACTGCAATCTCGGCCCCAACTCCATTTATCCCTATTTCGTACTGAACGATTTGGCGGGGAACAATCCCGATACCTGGATGCCGGAGGGAACTCTGATGTTCTACCACGGCAAGAACGACGACTGCGTGCCCTACCAGAACGCCGAGGAGGCCTACAAGCACTACAGAGTGCGTAACGTGAGCCTTCAAACGCCCGAGGACGAAGTATCCTCAAGTGACATTTTAATTAAAGCGGGTATGACCTATCACGTGGTGTACGCGCTGCATGTCATGGGAGAGATCTGGTACCGGTTCCACAACGCTCTGAAATAAAAAGGGATTTTACCGAACCCCCTCGTTTGTGAAGAAATGGGGAGACGCCCCGGGGCCTGAAAGGAAGAGGGCGGCTCCCCGCTCTTTTGCCCCTGGCATTGTCAAAATGGCATCTCCGCGAGGCTTTAGCCTGTTTGGGGCTGGGAAGCGGTCTGTTTGGCGGCGGCTTTCAGGCTCCTTACCGGAGAGGGGCCGAAGTCGGGTAAAAACGCCGCAAAAAGACCGAGCAGCGGCAGAAACGAACACAGCCAATAGACATAATCGATCCCGCGGGCGTCGGCCACCTTGCCGAGCACCGCCGCGCCCGTGCCCGCTATCCCGAAGGCCAGGCCGAAAAAGAGCCCGGAGACCATTCCCACCTTGCCGGGGAGGAGTTCCTGGGCATAGACCAGAATGGCGGAAAAGGCCGACGACAATATGAGGCCGATGACGACGGTCAAAACTCCTGTCAGGGCGAGCCCCACGTAGGGCAATATCAGTGTGAAGGGAGCGGCGCCGAGGATCGAGCCCCAGATGACGCGTTTTCGGCCGATACGGTCGCCGATCGGCCCGCCGAGAAGGGTTCCCGCGGCCACCGCGAACAGGAAGAGGAAAAGGTGAATCTGCGCGGCCTTGATGGAGAGGTTAAATTTGTGCATCAGGTAGAAGGTAAAATAACTGTTGAGGCTCGTAAGATAGACGAACTTTGAAAACATGAGTATCAGAAGAATGAGCATCGGAAAGGCCACGGCGTGCGTTGGCTCACGGTTTGGAGCAGGGGCGGCCGAGGTCTTTTTTACCCTCGTCTGCCTGCTCTTGTACCAGGCGCCCACCCGCCACAGCACCACCATGGCGATGGCCGCCGCGCCGGAAAACCATACCAGCTCTCCCCGGCCCTTCGGGAGGATGATCCAGGCCGCCAAGAGCGGTCCCACGGCCGTGCCCGAATTGCCTCCGACCTGAAAGATGGACTGGGCCAGTCCGTAGCGTCCCCCGGAGGCCATTCGGGCCACCCGGGAGGATTCCGGGTGGAAGACCGAGGAGCCCGCCCCAACCAGCGAGGCCCCCAGGAGAAGTATCGTGTAGCTGGGCGCAAGGGCCAGCACGAAAAGACCCGCCAGAGTCGACCCCATTCCCAGGGAAAGGGAGTAGGGGACGGGGTGGCGGTCGGTGTAAAGACCCACAAGGGGTTGCAACATGGAGGCCGTAACCTGGTAAGTAAGCGTTATCAAACCGATTTGGGCAAAGCTCAAGTGGAAGGAACTCTTCAGCAGAGGATAGATGGCCAGGATGAGCGACTGGAGCATATCGTTTAGAAAGTGTGAAACGCTGACCGCGCCCAAAATTTTGAAGACGGTTCCTTCGGAGTAAGATGGTGGTGCGGTGGCAGTTTCGACGCCTGTTTTCATTTTTCCCCCTCGGTTGCTTGATGATCGCGGGAGTCGTAACATATCGGAAGCTCGATTTCAAAAGGCTATTCGTTTCCGGGACGCAACGACTCCGCCTTGGAGCGCTTCGCCGTTCAGACCGGGCATGTTCCAAGTTTTGCATTGACTATTCCTTCCCGATTGAGTTATCGAAAAATCTCCAAACCGGGACCATGGTTCCCCCCTGTTTATCGAGAGGCTGTGGAGCCTGCTCCATGGCCTTTCTTGTTCATGTTCATGCTGAGTGGCGAATTAAGAGGAGACGGACGGAATGATCTACAATCTCGAATTTGAAACCCTGCCCCGCGAGGCGATAGAGGCCATTCAGCTGCGGCGCCTCAAGGATACGATCGAGCGGGTATATGCAACAGTGGCTTTTTATCGCCGGAAGTTCGAGGAGGCCGGAGTGCGGCCGGCCGACATCAAGACCCTGAAAGACCTGAAGAGACTTCCGTTCACCGCCAAGCAGGACTTGCGGGATAATTACCCCTACGGCATGTTCGCCGTTCCGATGGATAATGTGGTACGCATTCACGCCTCTTCGGGCACCACCGGGCAGGCGACCGTGGTCGGCTATACGGCCAGAGATATCTCGATGTGGTCGGAACTCATGGCCCGGGCGCTTGCGGCGGGCGGGGCCACCCGGGGTGATATCATCCACAACGCCTACGGCTACGGGCTGTTCACCGGCGGCCTGGGGGTGCATTATGGCGCGGAGCGCCTGGGGGCTTCGGTCATACCAATTTCCGGGGGAAATACCAAGCGCCAGGTCCAGATCATGAGAGACTTCGGGCCAACGATACTTACCTGCACCCCGTCCTATGCGCTGCATCTGGCCGAAGTGGCCGCCCACGCCGATATCGATTTCAGCAAGCTCAAATTCAAGTCGGGAATATTTGGCGCCGAGCCCTGGTCCGAGGAGATGCGTAAAGAAATAGAGCGAAAACTGCACAT
>JARLHP010000084.1 GCA_031292195.1 Syntrophobacteraceae bacterium | reverse complement strand
TGCTTTGGGCGAAGACGAGGCTACAAACCATTGGTCACCCGAATGGGACCCCAATAAGTTAGCGCTTATGGGGCATGCTCCCCGCACTTTTGTCCTTTGCCTTGCATTGAGCGGACAATTACGACACAGTCTCGAAGCGCAACCCATCGGGCAGATCTTGAACGCGAGCTGGTATCAGGGCGGATGGGGCGGGATTTGTGACGCCGTGCACAAATTTTTCTTGCACAGCCAACCGCAAAATGTTAGATAGCGCGATGCGGGATATTATTTCCGTGCCGACTATCCCGAAACGAACGAGAAGGACGCTTAGTGCTTCGTAGACTCGACGTAAAACCCCTGGACCGGCGAATGGTTTGTGAGAAAAGTGTGAGATGTCGATTTGGCGGTCTGGCGGGGCAATTGACTATAGACGTAGAATCGCGCGACCTCCCGGTGTGCTCACACCTGGAGGCGTTTTTTTAGGTAGCTGGTTGAACTTTTTGAATATTTCGGTTATTTCCGATTGGACTCAGGTGTGCTGGCGTGGGGCTTTCCCATGTCAGAGTGACTAACTGAACATTTCGCTAATTTAAGGAGAAAGAGACTGATGTCACAACTACTCCCCCCTCATGGTGGAAAAGGCTTGACCTGCTGTTTGCTGGAAGGTGCTGAGCTGCAAGCTGAACTTAAAAAGGCGCAAGGTCTTAAAAAAGTCGACGTCTCCCCCCGTGAAAAGGGTGACCTTATCATGATGGGCATCGGCGGCTTCAGCCCGTTGACTGGTTTTATGACCAAGGCCGACTGGAAAGGCGTTTGCGAAAATTTCCTGATGGCTGACGGTACCTTTTGGCCCATCCCGGTAACCCTTTCCGCCAGCAAGGAAGATGCCGCTGCCATCGCTGTTGGTGAGGAAATCGCTCTTTTCGACCCGGAGCGCAATGAGTTCATGGCCACGATGAAGGTCACCGAAAAATTCGAGATGACCGAGGCCGACAAGAAGTTCGAGTGTGAAAAAGTCTACATGGGCGAAGGCACCAAGACGGCCGAAGAGTTCTGGAAGATCGCCAAGGACGACCATCCGGGCGTAAAGATGGTTATGGAACAAAAGGCTTTCAGCTTTGCCGGTCCTGTGAAGGTGCTGAGCGAAGCCGAATATCCGACCAAGTATGCCAGCGTCTATATGAGACCTGCCGAATCCAGAAAGGTTTTCGAGGAAAGAGGCTGGAGTGAAATCGCGGCCCTTCAGCTGCGCAACCCCATGCACCGTTCCCACGAATATCTTTGCAAGATCGCAGTCGAAGTGTGCGACGGCGTTTTCATCCACTCCCTGGTGGGCAACCTGAAGCCTGGCGACATCCCGGCCGAAGTGCGCGTCAAGTGCATCGATGCTCTGGTCAAGAATTATTTCGTGGAAGACAAGGTGCTTCAGGGCGGCTATCCGCTGGATATGCGCTATGCCGGTCCCCGCGAAGCCCTTCTGCATGCCACGTTCCGCCAGAACTACGGATGCTCCCGCATGATCATCGGCCGCGATCATGCCGGTGTTGGCGATTTCTACGGGATGTTCGAAGCTCAGACCATTTTCGACAAGATCCCAAAGCCGGCGGGTGGAAAGGGCCTTCTGTGCACCCCGCTCAAGATCGACTGGACCTTCTACTGCCATAAGTGCGACGGCATGGCCTCCCTGCGGACCTGCCCGCACGGCAAGGCGGACCGCGTTCTTTTGAGCGGTACGGCGCTGCGTAAGGGACTTTCCGAAGGCACCGTGATTCCGGATCATTTCGGCCGCGAAGAAGTACTCGAAATTCTTCGTGAATACTATGCCGGTCTGGAAGAAAAGGTAGAGATCAAGTTGCATGGCGCTGCAACGGGCAACAAGTAAGCCCATAAAGTCCTGTTGAAGATAGGGAGATGCACTGAAAAGTGCGTCTCCTCTTTTTTTGAGCAAGTTCTTCAAGGCGCTTTTCACGTTGAAAAAACTTCCTGTGAAGGTTAGTCTGTAACGTTCTGTTTGAAAAATATCCGCCGAAGGCTGCGGTGCTTCCGGCTCAAGGTTTGGCGGCCCCGCGTCTTTGCCAATCAAGAATTCCGAGAAAAGGCTTTTCGGCAAATTCAAATCTAACGGAGGAGTGGTATGGCTGATGCTCAAGATAGGGCCCGGACAATTCTTGTCGCCGGCGGCGGGATAGCCGGGCTGAGCGCCGCTGTGGAAGCTGCGGAAGCTGGCTTTCAGGTTATCCTGGTGGAACGGGAACCATTTCTTGGCGGTCGCGTGGCCCGCATGAACAAGTACTTTCCTAAACTCTGCCCACCTCAATGCGGACTGGAGATAAACTTTCGCCGCATCCGCAACAACCCGCTCATACGGGTCATGACGATGGCCGAGGTGGAAAAAATCGAGGGGGAATCGGGTAATTTTACGGCCTCGATTCGTGTATATCCTCGGTTCGTCAATGAAAAATGCACCGGTTGCGGCAAATGCTCCGAAGCCGCCCAAACTTCCATTCCCGATCCTTTCAACGTGGGTATGAGTTCGGTAAAGGCGGCATATCTCCCCAATGAATTTGCCTATCCGATGCGCTACGTGATAGCCCCCGAGGTTATCGGAACTCCGGAAGGCAAGGCTATAGAGGCCGCCTGCGAGTATGGCGCGGTGGAGCCGGCTATGGCCGAGCAGAGCCTCGAGGTCAAGGCGGGCGCCATAATATGGGCTACGGGGTGGACGCCTTTCAATATTTCGGCGCTTTCTTACTACGGGGCGGGAAAACACCGCAACGTGGTTTCAAACGCCGTGCTGGAGCGGCTTGCATCCGTAAGCGGTCCTTTCAAGGGTGTCATATCCAGGCCCTCGGACGGAAAACCGGTGAAGAAAATCGCCTTTGTTCAGTGTGCGGGGTCGCGAGATGAGAACCACCTGGCATACTGTTCGAGCGTATGCTGCCTGGCCTCGCTCAAGCAGGCCACCTATCTGCTCGAGCAGGACCCGGAGGCCACTGTTTCCATATTTTACATAGACGTTCGCGCCCTTGGCAGACATGAAGGGTTTTTCGATAAAGTCCGACAGGATGAGCGGGTTAGCCTGATTAAGGGAAAACCGGGTGAAATCACCGAGGACCCGGCCACCGGGATAGTTACCGTTCAGGTCGAAGACCAGGCCACAGGCGAGATACTCAAGGACCAATTCGACCTGGTGGTGCTGGCCGCCGGGATGGTTCCCTCCACTGCTGCACAGAAGATCCCCGCCCCCGGCGTCGTCTACGACGAATTTGGCTTCGTTGTCTCAAACGGCCAGACTCCGGGCATAATCGGCGCAGGTTGCGATAGAAGACCCGCTGATGTTTCATCGACCGTTCAGGACGCGACCGCAGCCGTTCTTAGGGCTATCCAGGCTTGCAGGAGGTAGAGGATGGAAAAGAAAATCGGCGTATATATATGTTCGGGCTGTGGGATCGGTGAGAGTATCGACCTGGAGGCGCTTTCGGCGGTGGCCGGGGAACACAAGGCGGCCGTGTGCCGCACGGAACCTTTTCTGTGCGGAGCCGAAAGCCTCGCTCGTTTAAAGTCGGATATCGATTCGGAAGGCCTCAACCGCATCGTGGTCGCGGCCTGCTCGCCACGGGTTATGACCGACGTTTTCGATTTTGGGCCCGATAGGGTGCTCGAAAGGGTGAACCTGCGGGAGCAGGTGGCATGGTGCCACCCGGCGGGAGAAGAAGACACCCTGATGATGGCCGAGGACGCCCTGCGGATGGGTCTTATCAAGGTTGGCGAATCCGAGCCTCTTTCGCCCTTTGTCGCTGAGGATATCAGCAAGAAAATCCTGGTGGTGGGTGGCGGGTTGACCGGCATGACCGCGGCGCTGGAAGCCGCCAAAGCCGGGTATGAAACCGTCCTGGTGGAAAAGGAAGCGCATCTGGGAGGCTATGCAAAGGATGTGTATCGCCTTCCGCCGTGCGATCCTCCGTATGAAAGCCTCCAGGATTTCAACCTCGATGACATGACGGCCCGGATTGCGAGCGAGCCTGGCGTGAAGGTTTATACGGGCGCCATGGTGGCGTCGGTTGCCGGGGCGCCCTGCATGTTCGACGTGGAGATCGGGCAAAATGGGGGAAGCTGCAGCGAGCGGGTGGGCGCCATCGTTTTGGCCACCGGCTCTGTTCCCTACGATGCCGCAAAGCTCACCAGCCTTTCTTACGGAACTTCCCCGGATATCGTCACGGCCCGGGATTTGGAATTGATGTTCAAAGGCGCGGAGGTGAAAAAGCCCTCCAACGGGCAACCGGTTTCGAGCGTGGCTTTCGTTCTTTGCGCCGGTTCACGGGACCCGGAACATCTGCCCTACTGTTCGTCGGCGTGCTGCGTGGAGTCTCTTAAACAGGCCAAGTATTTCAAGGAGGCCAACCCCGAGACTCCCGTCTATATTTTCTACAAGGACATTCGTTCGACCGGAAATTATGAACTGCTCTACAAGCAGCTCCAGAAAGAGGGCGTGATTTTCGTTCGCGGCAGTGTCACCGGAATCGATGATGACGGTTCGGGCGGACTTGTGGTGACTTCCGATGACGTGCTCACCCGCTCGCCGGTAATGTCGGAGAGCGTGGACCTGGTGGTGCTGGCAACGGGTATGGTTCCGACCAGTTCCCTGGGCGAGCCCTTCAAGGTTGCGGCCCCCCAGCAGGATGGAGCAGCGGCTCCTGTGGCCTCGGACGCCATTCTGGTCTCCAATCTGCTTAACCTGAAATATCGGCAGGGACCGGAACTGCCCGGGCTGGAGTATGGTTTTCCCGATTCCCATTTTATCTGTTTTCCTTATGAATCGCGTAGAACCGGCATTTACCCGGCGGGAACCGTGCGTGCTCCGATGGACTACCAGCAGGCCAGAACCGACGCCATGGGCGCGGCTCTAAAGGCCATCCAGTGCGTCGAAATGGTCTCGGTTGGAAAAGCCGTTCATCCCCGGGCCGGAGACCAGAGCTACCCCGATTTTTTCATGCAGCGCTGTACTCAGTGCAAGCGGTGCACGGAAGAATGTCCCTTTGGGGCCATAAACGAAGATGAAAAGGCCAATCCTCTGCCCAATCCCACCCGATGCCGCCGGTGCGGAGTCTGCATGGGGGCGTGTCCGGAAAGGATCATCTCGTTTAAGAATTATTCGGTGGGCATGATAGGAAACATGATCAAGAATATCAACGTGCCCGACGAATACGACGAAAAACCGAGGCTCCTGGTTCTGGCGTGCGAAAACGACGCCTATCCGGCCCTTGACATGGCGGGTATTGCGGGTCTATCCTACAATCCGTGGGTCAGGATCATATCGGTGCGCTGCCTGGGGTCGGTGAACCTGGTGTGGATGGCCGACGCGCTTTCCAAGGGGATCGACGGCATCCTTCTGCTGGGCTGTAAGCACGGAAACGATTACCAGTGCCATTTCATCAAGGGAAGTGAATTGGCCGACGTACGCATGACCAAGATTCGGGAAACCCTTGACAGGCTTGCCCTGGAATCGGACCGCGTGAAGATGGAACAGGTTTCGATTACCGACTTCAACCTGATTCCGAAGCTGCTGGACGAATTCGCCGAAAAAGTGAACAGCCTTGGACCCAACCCATACAAGGGATTCTGATTCGATTGCCGGGTCGCCGTTTAGCGCGGCGGAATCAGACTGCAAGGAGCGCTCTATGGAACCGAAAAATATCCTGCTCGAAATGAAGGACTATATAATTGAAATGGGGGCTGAGACCATCAACTGGTGCATGCAGTGCGGCCTGTGCACCAACCTGTGCCCCTGGAGGCTGGTGCCCGGGCAAACCAGCGAGGAATTTAACATCCGGTACATGCAGCGGCTGGGGCAGATGGGCATCGAGGGGTTTGAAGACGAAAACATGCTCTTCGCCTGCTCGACCTGCGGAATGTGCCAGAACAATTGCCCCCGCGGCGTGAAAATCATCGACAATGTCCGGGCGATGAGGGCCAGTATTGTGGGCGGCGGCATGGCGCCGTCGGGGTTGCGTCCCATTCTAGGGAGCTGCCATGCCAACGGAAATCCCTGGTCGGGCCCCCGGGAGAACCGGACCAAGTGGCAAGAGGGACTCGACATTGCCCAGTTTGGACCCGATACGGAATACTTCCTCTTCGTATGCTGCCACTCCTGCTACGACCCGCGCAGCATGAAGATTGCCCGCAGCATTGCCCAGTTGCTGCAAAAGGGCGGGGTGAGCTTCGGTGTGATCGGAGTGGAAGAAAACTGCTGCGGAGAAAGTATGCGCAAGGTTGGCGACGAGGAGCTTTTCCAAAAGCTGGCCGGTGCCAATATCGAACTCTTCAACGCAAAGGGGGTCAAAAAGATCATCACCACCTCTCCCCATTGCCTGTGGAGCTTTAAAAATGATTACGCAAAGCTTGGGGCCGAATGGGAAGTCTTGCATTACACCGAAGTGCTTGGCAAGCTGGTGGCCGAAGGCAAGATAGCCCCGAGTGTTAAATCCGATAAGAAGGTATCTTTCCACGATCCCTGCTACCTGGGTCGGCACAGTGATATTTACGACGCTCCCAGGGGGCTGCTCAACGCGATTCCCGGAATCGAGGTGAGGGAACTTGGGCGTTCGGGCGAGTCGAGCCTTTGTTGTGCGGGCGGCGGCGGGCGCATCTGGGCTGAAGTTCCCATGGGCGAGCGCTTCGGGGAACTGAGGGTGCTGGACGCCGTGGCAACCGGGGCGGAAGTCCTTGCCACATCGTGTCCCTATTGCGTCAATATGCTGACCGATGCGTGCGCCAGCCTCGGTAAACAGGATGCTCTGGAGATCCGGGAGCTTTCGGAATTGCTGGTGGATAGCCTTTAGTTCGAAAGGTCGCTGTTTCTGTCTATCTATTTAGCGACTGCCGTTTTTCCCCACCCCGGCGTATTTGTTCGGGCGGCTTTCCAGTCTTGGCCGACTGCGCTTTCAGGACTTTATCGAGCCTGGAAGCGCGGCCGGTCTTTCTTTTATGATACGAAATTACGTTCAAGGCGCGTCAAACGGATGGGTTTCACTGCGTTTCACCCATCCTACAGCGGCTCTCGACGAGCTGGCGTAGGATGGGTGGAGCGAAGCGCAACCCATCAGGCAAATCGTGAACGCAACCCAATATGAATCGGGGACCAATAAGAAGGAAAGGGTTCGAAGGGTAGTTTTTTCTCGGTCCAACCCATTTGGAACATTCCAAAGAACCACCTGCTTTTATGAGGTGGCAACCTTTGACGCCGCCAAGTACTCAGCGAGGTTTATCAGCAGGCTTCCAGCCGCGACCAAATCGAGTCGCGGCTGGAAGCCGCCCTGCAAACTATCATCATCTGCCTCGGCAGAACCTCCAGTTATGCGGTTCTATGAGCCGGGATGACTCATAACTGAACGATATTACGCCGAGATCACGGTAGACCAGAATGCCCCCGGGGCCTTTGGGATCAGTCTTGATTCCAACCCGGTCTTCGGCTATAAGTGTTCGTGAGTACGAATCCCCTTTACCCTTTCTGCTATTATGCTTTCACTTGCGGTTTAGAAAAAAGTTTGGCGCATTCAATTAAATTATTGAGCGCCTGTAAACTAATTTACCAATCGATTCGTTATCTAGTTGGAAAAGCCGACAGGTATTAAAACGTGTATTATTTATGCTTGCTTACTAAAACTAAAAGAGGGGAGTAGATTATGAAGGCAAAGACACTTTTTGTATTGGCTTTGCTGGGCGTGTTCATGGTGATGAGCGCGCCCTGCAAAGTCTTCGCGCAAGGCGAAGAGGCGCCGGCTGTAAGTTTTAGCCAGCAGGAGCTTGACCAGATGCTGGCCCCCGTCGCCCTCTATCCGGATTCGCTTCTGGCCCAAATCCTGATAGCAGCCACCTTTCCAAACCAGGTCATGGATGCCAACAACTGGTTGAAGGCGCACCCGGGCATGGGGCGGGATCAACTCAACGCCGAGCTCGACCGGATGGATTGGGACATGAGCATCAAGGCTCTGGCGCCCTTTCCGCAGGTGCTCGACATGATGGCCCAGCAGCTGGAATGGACCCAAAGGTTGGGTGAAGCTTTCCTGGCCCAGCAGGGCGATGTCATGGATGCGGTTCAAAGATTGAGAAGGAAGGCTGAGCAGGCCGGCAATCTGAGGGCCACCTCCCAGCAAAATGTGGTCGAAACAGACGGCTACGTCGAGATCCAACCGATAAACCCCGATGTGGTATATGTGCCCCGCTACGACCCGGCAGTGGTCTACGGTGCCTGGTGGTGGCCGGCCTACCCGCCCCTGGTTTATTATCCTGTTTGGCCGGGTGTGGTCTTTGCTCCGGTGGTGGGAGTCTACGGGTTTTGGGGCTCCGTCGGCGTTGGCCCGGCCTGGGGCTGGGGCTGGGGTTCGTGGGGTTGGGGATCCCACAATGTGTACATGAATGTTAATCGGACGGTCAATATCAATACCAGAAATGTTACCGTAATCAACAACATGCACAGGAATTACCGGATCGCCAGCGCGCGTAATCTTGGGATGGCCGGTCGTATCGGTTCGCCGGCAGTCCGCAGGGGCGCGTTTGGAACAAGCAGGGCCAATCCGGCGGCCCTGAACGGTCATGTCATGGCCGCAAAGGTTTCACACGGTCGCGTTACGACCGCCTCGGGGGCTCGCCTGTCCACAGCCGGCCGCGGGAGCCTGCCTTCGGGTCTGGCTGCGCAAAAGGCGACCAGGCGTAATACCAGTGTGACCGGAGCAGGCGGACACGTTCAAGGCCACCCGGGCATGACCAAAAGCGGTACCGGCCGCACGATTACGGGCGGCCATACCGGAGGCCTCAACTCCGGAAAGACGACCGGCGTCTCCCGGTCGGGTTTGGGAGCCCAGGGGACCCATGGAGGAAGACCTTCGTCAAGCGACGTCATGCGTGGACTGCACGGGGGGAAAACAGGCGCAGGCGGGGCCCACAACGCCGGGGGACACGCCGGTGCCTACGGAAGTGGACACGCGCAGGGCGGCCATGCGATGCGCAATGTGCACAATAACGCTTCCCACGGCGCCTTCGGCGGCGCGCCCCGCGGTGCGTCTCACGGCAGCTACGGCGGCGCAGCTCACAACAACTTTGGCGGCGCTTCTCGCGGCGCTCCTCGCGGCGCCTTCGGCGGCGGCCATGTCGGCGGCGGCCATGTCGGCGGCGGTCATGTCGGCGGCGGTCATGTCGGCGGCGGTCATGTCGGCGGTGGCCATGTTGGCGGCGGCGGCGGTGGGAATAACAAGAAGCATCATTAGAGGACCATGTTCTTTGGCGAGTTGCGCCTAGATGGGCGCGCTCGCACGTCTAGGCAGTATGAAAGGGTTGCGGCTGATAACCGCAACCCTTTACTGTTTTGGGGGAGATGTTTTTCGAAGATGCCGAAATGCAAGAATTACTCGGTTAAGAAACGCAAGGGAAGTTGACAACTCTTTACAAAAAAAGGGGTTCGCTTAACTGTGGGATATTGTTAGAATCCTGCCCGGTTTAAAGGTGAATGCAATCTGGTATGAGAGGTGTACGATTGCCCCTGGAAGGCTAAAGTTTTTTTGTTGAGCCGTGCAGGCATCGAAAGTGGTTCCGGCTCGATTCCCATCCGCGATTGCAAAAAGGCATTGAAATGAGTTTTTCCCTGGAAACCGAAGACAGGCAAGGACCGAAGCGGGGAGTGGGCCTCCGCCGGCCCTGGGTGTGGGTATTCGCGGCTGTTATGGCTGGAGCTTCAGTTTGCGCCGGCGCCCTGGTATTGCTGGAAGAGCCTGCCGCGGCCCAGAGGCCGCACTTCCAGATGAGCACCCCGGTCCTGGTCGAAGCTGCCCGACGCTCCGACATCAATACCTATTTATCCGGGCTCGGTACGGTTACCCCCCTCAATACGGTAGCGATTCATACCCGGGTCGACGGACAGATCATGAAAGTCGAGTTCCAGGAAGGTGATGTCGTAGCCAAGGGATCTCCATTGTTTGAAATCGACCCTCGGCCTTTCCAGGCGCAACTTACCGAGGCCGAAGGCCAGCTGGCCAGGGACAGGGCGCTGCTTGAAAACGCGACAATCGACCTGAAGCGGTATAACACTCTGGTCAGGGAGAACTCGGTATCCACCCAGCAAAGGGATACCCAGGCGTCCCTGGTGCACCAGTACGAAGGGACTGTCAAATACGATCAGGGACAGGTCGACAGCGTCAGGGTCAACCTGGTTTACTGTCACATCACCTCGCCTCTTACCGGGCGTATCGGGCTTCGCCAGGTGGATGCGGGCAACATAGTCCATGCCGCGGATACTACCGGGTTGGCGCTCATCACGCAGGAGCAGCCCATTACCGTGATTTTCCCCATCCCCGAGGACAGCCTGCCGGCCGTGCTGGCCACTCTCAAAACGGCGAAGCATCCCCCGGTGGACGCCTTCAACCGCGAGCAGACTCAAAAACTTGCCACCGGCTCGCTTTTGACCATCGACAATCAAATCGACACCACCACCGGGACCGTAAAACTGAGGGCCACATTCCCGAACAAAGACCATGAGCTTTTCCCCAATCAATTCGTAAACGTCAGGCTCCTTTTGGGGACCGTTCGCAATGCGGTGGTTGTGCCGACGTCGGCCGTGCAGCGCTCTTCCAGTGGCACCTTCGTCTATGTGCTAAACGATAAAAACAGCACGGTTTCGGTGCGATGGGTAAAGCTGGGGCCTACGGAAAAAGGACTGCAGGCCATCTCTTCGGGAATTACCCCGGGTGAGTCGGTTGTGGTCGATGGCGCCGAGAAATTGACGGAGGGCGGCAAGGTCGTAGCGCACGTTCGCGCCGCCAATACTTCCGACGGCATAGACAAATGAATCCATCGCGCATTTTCATTACCAGGCCTGTAGCCACGACGCTGATCATGGCGGCCATTTTGCTGGTCGGCGCTGTCGCCTACCACCTGCTGCCCGTGTCCGCTCTTCCCCAGGTGGACTACCCGACGATCCAGGTGCTCACCTTTTACCCGGGCGCCAGCCCCGATGTAATGGCTTCGACCGTCACGGCCCCCCTGGAACGGCAGTTCGGGCAGATGCCGGGGCTAAAGCAGATGACCTCCTCAAGCTCCGGCGGGGGGGCGGTGATCGTTCTCCAGTTCAGCCTGAACCTTGGCCTGGACGTTGCCGAGCAGGAAGTGCAGGAGGCCATCAACGCCGCGGGCTCCTTTTTGCCCAGGGATCTTCCGAACCCTCCGGTCTACAGCAAGGTCAATCCGGCCGATCCCCCGATCATGACCCTGGCGCTTACCTCGCAGACTCTTCCTCTTCCTAAAGTCGAGGACCTGGCCGACACGCGGCTTGCCCAGAAGATATCCCAATTGCCCGGTGTGGGGCTGGTGAGTATAGCGGCGGGCAGAGGCCGGCGGTTCGCATTCAGGCCAATCCGACCGCGCTGGCCGCCTACGGCCTGGGGCTGGAAGATTTGCGCTCGGCCATTGTGGCCGCCAATGTCAATCAGGCCAAAGGGCAGTTCGACGGTCCAGATCGCTCCTACATCATAGGGGCTAACGACCAGCTTCTTACCAGCAGTGGATATCGCCCCCTGATTATCGCCTACCGAAACGGCGCCCCGGTGAAGCTCTCAGACGTGGCGCAAGTGATCGATTCGGCGGAGAACGTGAAGCTTGCCGCCTGGATGAACGACACCCCGGCTGTGGTGGTGAACATCCAAAGGCAGCCCGGGGCAAACGTGATCGATGTGGTGGACAGGGTGAAACGGCTTCTTCCGGTCTTGCAGAGTTCCCTGCCCGGGGCCGTCCAGGTGCACATGCTGACCGACCGTACCGTCACCATCCGCGGCTCGGTAAGCGACGTGCAGTTCGAACTGATGCTGTCCGTGGCCCTGGTCATCATGGTGATCTTTCTTTTTCTGCGCAACGTCTCCGCCACCATTATTCCCAGCGTGGCCGTTCCGCTCTCCCTTGTGGGGACCTTCGGGGTAATGTATCTGCTGGGATTCAGCCTGAACAACCTCTCCCTCATGGCCCTCACGATTTCCACCGGTTTTGTGGTCGACGACGCGATCGTTATGATTGAAAACATAACGCGTTTCATCGAACAGGGGGAATCACCTCTGCAGGCCGCCCTCAAAGGTTCCTCGCAGATCGCCTTTACGATCATGTCTCTTACCGTTTCGCTGATCGCCGTTCTCATTCCTTTGCTTTTCATGGGAGATGTGGTGGGGAGGCTCTTTCGGGAGTTCGCCATTACTCTTGGCGTCACCATTCTGATCTCGGCGGTGGTATCTCTCACCCTGACTCCCATGATGTGCGCGCGCCTTTTGCGCCACACCCCGGAGGAAGAACAGGGGGAATTCTACAAGAAGTCCCAGCGGGCCTGGGAGCGGATCATCAGTTTTTACGGCAGGACCCTTCGCTGGGTGCTGGAGCGCCAGACGGCCACCCTGCTGGTTGCGGCGGCGACCCTGGTCGCCACCATACTGCTCTACGTTATCGTTCCCAAGGGATTTTTTCCGGTCCAGGACACCGGCCTGATCATGGGGGTTTCCCAGGCGCCCGAGTCAATTTCCTTCGACGCCATGGCCAAAAGGCAGGAGGCCCTGGCGCAAGTGGTTCTAAAAGATCCCGCGGTCCAAAGCCTTTCTACCTTTATTGGAATCGACGGGACCAATGCCAGCCAAAATTCCGGCCGCATGCTGATAAACCTCAAACCGATCGGGGAACGGCATGAAAGCGCAAGCGCGGTCATTCGCCGTCTTGACGCGGAGGCGGCCAAACTGCAGGGCATCGAGTTGTACATGCAGCCGGTGCAGGACCTTACGGTCGAGGACCGGGTGACAAAGACTCAATTCCAGTACAGCCTGGAAGACCCGGACGTTAAGGAACTCGATGAGTGGACGCCCAAATTGGTGGCCGCTCTTCAGAAGCTGCCACAGCTTCGCGATGTGGGAAGCGATCAGCAGACCGGGGGGCTGGCGGCCAACCTCGACATTGACCGGATCACCGCCTCACGCCTGGGTATAACGCCGCAAATGATCGTGGACACCCTGGACGATGCTTTCGGCCAGCGGCAGATTTCAACGATGTTCACCCAGTTGAACCAGTACCGGGTGATACTCGAAGTCAAGCCGCGATTTCAGGAAAGCCCCGGGGCCCTTACCGATATCTACCTGGGTGCCCCTAAAGGCGGAGAGGCGCCTCTGGGGGCAATGGCCCGGGTTTCGGAGTCCACCACGCCACTTGTTATAAGCCACCAGGGGCAGTTCCCGGCCGCCACCATTTCTTTCAACCTGGCCCCGGGGGTCTCGCTGGGCGAAGGGGTTAACGCCGTGGAAGGAGCGGCGGCCCGGCTGGGCATGCCCGCTTCCATCTGGGGCAGCTTTCAGGGCACCGCCGAGGCTTTCCGGGCCGCCCTGGTCAATGAACCGATCCTCATACTGGCCGCTCTCATAACCGTTTATATCGTTTTGGGCGTGTTGTACGAGAGCTATATTCACCCCATCACCATACTCTCGACACTGCCTTCGGCAGGCATCGGGGCCATCCTGGCTCTTTTGCTCTTCCACACCGAATTCAGCGTCATCGCTCTTATCGGAATTATCCTGCTGATAGGAATTGTAAAGAAAAACGCGATCATGATCGTGGACTTCGCCCTGGAGGCCGAGCGCAAGGAAGGAAAAGGCCCCGTGGAGGCGATCTACCAGGCGTCGCTTCTCAGATTTCGGCCGATCATGATGACCACGATGGCCGCCCTGCTCGGCGCCCTGCCGCTTGCCCTGGGACACGGGATGGGCTCCGAGCTTCGCCGCCCCATGGGCATCTCCATAGTCGGCGGCCTCATTTTAAGCCAGATTCTGACTCTTTATACCACGCCCGTGATCTACCTGTGGTTCGACCGGCTGGCTCACCGTCTGCGCGGAAATGACGTGACACCATGAACATATCCGCAATCTTCATAAAACGGCCCGTCGCGACCACGCTTCTAACCCTGGGCATGACCCTGGCGGGCGTGGTGGCCTTTTACCTTCTGCCGATATCGCCTCTGCCCCAGGTCGATTTTCCGACCATTTCGGTATCGGCCAATCTTCCGGGGGCCGATCCGGAGACCATGGCCACCTCGGTGGCCGCTCCACTGGAGCGCCAGTTCGCCCATATCGCCGGGGTGAGCGAAATGACCTCGACCAGCTACCAGGGGCAAACGGTCATAGCTCTCCAGTTCGATCTTGACCGCAATATCGACGGGGCGGCAAGAGACGTGCAAGCCGCCATAAACGCGGCCCAGACCTATCTGCCAAGCGATCTGCCAAGCAATCCCCAATACCGGAAAGCCAATCCGGCCGATGCGCCGATCCTCATCCTGTCGCTCACTTCGGATACGGTAAGCCGGGCGCGGATGTATGACCTGGCGAGCACCGTGCTCCAGCAAAGAATCTCGCAGGTGAACGGAGTGGGCCAGGTGATGGTGGGGGGCGGATCGCTCCCCGCAGTGCGGGTCGAACTGAACCCCGGGGCCCTCGATAAATACGGCATAGGCCTGGAAGACGTCCGAAGCATGCTGCAAAGCACCAACGTCAGCCGGCCGACGGGTAAACTGTCCAACGGGAGCGTGAGCTGGGAAATCCAGACAAACGACCAGTTGAATAAGGCCTCCCAGTACCGCGACCTCATCGTGCGCTTCACTTCGGGGGCGGCGGTGCGACTCTCGGACCTCGGCGCCGTGGAGGATTCGGTGGAAAACGTGCGCAACGCCGGGTCGGTCAACGGCAAACCCGCGGTGATGATGATCATATTCCCGCAGCCGGGGGCAAACATTATCGAAACGGTGGCGCGTGTGCGCAAGATCTTGCCCCAGCTTGCCGCAACCCTGCCCGGGAGCGTCAAGCTGGCAGTGGTTCTCGACCGGACCCCCCCGATTCTAGGTTCTCTCCAGGAGGTCGAGCGCTCGCTGGTCATTGCCGGCATCCTGGTTATCCTGGTGGTTTTCGCATTTCTTCGCAATGGACGCGCCACCCTCATCCCCGCTGTCGCCGTGCCGGTCTCGCTCATCAGTACCTTTGGCGTGATGTATATTTTCGGCTACAGCCTCGACAATCTCTCGCTCATGGCCCTGACGGTAGCCACCGGCTTTGTGGTGGACGACGCCATCGTGGTGGTGGAAAACATCACCCGCTACATCGAAAAAGGAGCCTCCCCCATGGAGGCCGCCTTGAGGGGGGCAAAAGAGATCACCTTCACGGTTATCTCCATGAGCTTGTCGTTGGTGGCCGTATTCATCCCGCTCCTCATGATGGGCGGAATGGTGGGGCGGTTGTTTCGGGAGTTCGTGGTTACTCTTTCCATTGCCGTGCTGATCTCCCTTATCGTATCGCTCACCACCACCCCCATGATGTGCGCCAAACTGCTGGGGAAGGAAAAACCACGCGCCCACGGCTATCTTTACCGGGTGAGCGAGTGGCTTTTCAACCACATGAAAGGCCTCTACGAGGTTAGCCTGCGATGGGCCCTGCGCCACTCCCTGCTCATGCTGGCCCTTACTTTCCTGCTGATCGTCTCCAGTGTGGGACTCTACGTTTTCACCCCCAAAGGATTTTTCCCCGAGCAGGACAACGGCCGCCTCATGGGCATGATCCAGGCCGAACAGGATATCTCTTTTCAGTCCATGGACAGAAAACTCACCAGGGTGATGAATATCATCCGGAAGGACCCCGACGTTACCGATGTGATCGGCTTTACCGGCGGAATGGGCGCCACGAATGTGGCTCGAATGTTCATAGTCCTGAAGCCCTTCGGCAATCGCAACGCTTCGGCAAAGCAGATTATCGGGCGGCTTTACAAAAAACTGGCCAGGGTTCCGGGGGCGCCCACATTTCTCATGCCGACCCAGGATCTGAAGGTCGGCGCCCACATGGGGACCCTTCTCTATCAATATACCCTGAGTTCGGATTCCCTGGCGGACCTCAACAAATGGGCCCCCCTCGTTTTAAAGAAACTGGAGTCCTTGCCGCAGTTGTCGCACGTCAACAGCGATCAGCAGGAAAGCGGTCTAAAGACTTCGCTGGTCATCGACCGCGCCACCGCTTCCCGACTGGGCATAAGCACTCAGCTGATCGATAACGTGCTCTACGACGCCTTCGGCCAGCGGCAGGTATCGATTACCTACACGCCTTTAAACCAGTATCATGTGGTCATGGAAGTGGCCCCGCGCTACTGGCGGCACTCCGAGATTCTGCGGCAGTTATTCGTTCGCTCACCCAGCGGGAAGGAAGTGCCGCTAAGCGCCATCGCCAGCTACGAACCCACCTCGACAGCGATTTCCATAGACCATTTGGGCCAGTTCCCCTCGATTACCTTATCCTTCAATGTGGCCAAAGGCTATGCTCTGGGAGACGCGGTGAAAGCCATCGAAGAGGCCGCCGGTAAAATGGTCATGCCGGCAACCATTTACGGCTCTTTTCCCGGCACGGCGGGCGCCTTCAAGGCATCCCTTGCCAACCAGCCCTTTCTTATATTTGCCGCGCTGGCGGCGGTCTACATCGTGCTCGGCATCCTCTACGAAAGCTACATTCACCCGGTCACCATCCTTTCGACTCTGCCTTCCGCGGGTGTGGGAGCGCTCGTGGCGCTCATACTGCTTCGGATGGACCTTAGCATCATCGCCATTATCGGGATAATTCTGCTGATCGGCCTGGTGAAAAAAAACGGAATCCTGATCGTCGATTTTGCCCTCGAAGCGGAACGAAACGAAGGCATGGCGCCCGAGAAAGCCATTTACGAGGCGAGTCTTCTGCGGTTTCGACCCATCATGATGACCACCATGGCGGCGCTTCTGGGCGCCTTGCCGCTGGCGCTTGGCACTGGTATAGGCTCCGAGCTTCGCCGGCCCCTGGGGATATCGATCGTGGGGGGGCTGATTTTTAGCCAGATGCTCACACTGTTTACAACTCCGGTTATCTACCTCTATATGGACCGCTTCAGACTTTGGCTTCAGCGCCTGCGAACTATCCCCAGGTGAAGTGATTTCAAAATCCACCACAGAGGCACCGAGGCACAGAGGGGCAATTTTTAGCCCGGCCGGGAGACGGCGGCCGGGCAAAATGCACCCTGGGGCGGGAGGGGCCGACTGGGACCTTTCAGAGCTTGACCCAAGCGCATGAGGATGAATTATGGCGCCGAAGGCGCCTGCGTCCCGGTCGCGGGCTGCAAGCCCGCGATCCGGACCTGCGGGGTGCAGGGCGGACACCGCCCTGCGATTTTGGTTCTTTGCGCCCTGGTATTAAAGCAACAGTATCGGGACCATTGTCCGGCCTCAACTTCTCAGTTCTTCCTTCGCTTCTCCAATTCCTCCCGGAGCGATTCAACCTGCTTTTGGGTCGTTTCCAGGTCGCATTCGTTATTTATCAGAAAAGAAGCGTATGGTTTTTTTTCGTCGATGGGAAGTTGGGCCTTCAGGATGTTTTCGGCCTCTTCCAGGGTGATACCGTCACGTTTGGCTAGACGCCTTGCCTGCTCCGCCGCCGAGGTGTGCACCACCACGACCAGGTCGAAGAGATAGGAAAGATTGAGTTCGATCAGAAGCGGCACGGCGACCTGGATGATGGCCTTCGGGTCCTTTGCCGTTATGGCCTCGACCTGGCGGAAGAATTCCTCGTAGATGGGGGGATGGGTGAAGCTCTCCAGTTTCTTTCTTCTCTCCAGGTCCCGGAAGACGACTTCGGAGAGCATCTTTCGGTCCAGTCGGCCGTCGGGCAGGAGGACCTGTTTTCCGAAGTAATCGACAATCTTTGCCAGTGCATCGGTGCCCGGTTCCACCACCTGCCGGGCGATGAGGTCGAAGTCGATGAGAGGCACGCCCAGCTTTTCGAGCATTGCGGAGACGGTGGTCTTGCCGCAGGCAATGCCTCCGGTAACCCCCACCAGCAGCGGCGCGCCTTTTCCCCTCGCTTTGGCCATGATTTCGTCCAGGTTCTTGTAGGAAACCGGGAACTGAGGCGCCACATCGGTTTCCACTCCGGCGAAGCTGATGGGATAGCGGACTCCCCGGCGGTAGAGCGCCTCCATGCCGTGCAGCGCTTTTTCCATCAGGTCGGCCGGCAGGGCCATAGCCAGGTCTTCATCCTGGACATGGCCGTAGCGGCGCTCCCCGTAACAGGGAATGGTCAGCGAGGGTTTACCGGTGTTGAAGCATCGCGCCACCGCATCCGAACAGGACGACTCGCCCACGCAGTAGAACTGCAAGACCTCGTAGCGGCTGAACTGCAGGGAATTGATGAGAAGCATCATCTGTGCGGGGTTTGCGTAGATGAGAACCATGTCGGGTTCGAAAGGGTTGTAAGCCAGGGGCGCCATGACCACCGCCTCGTACTTTCCGGTGGGAACCCTGGGGATGGAGCCTTCCATCTTTCGGCCGTCCTCCCGGGTGGCGGTCCAGACGATGCTGCGAAAGGTCCCGTCCCGGTGCGTTTCGGGAATATCGCATAGCCCCAGAATGGAAGGACAGGAGGCAAACAGGAAATCGTCCTGGTCCGCGCCAACCGTCCAGTCGAAACTGCGAACCTGGCCGATGAGCTGGCAGAGGGTCACCTTGTTGGCCGGTCTTCTAAGGAACGGAACTTTGGCGAGTTCCGATTTGTCTTGCAGCAACTTTAAAGCTACCGGAAAGTACTTGAGGCGCATGAGGCTTTCCATCCGCCGAATCAGTTTTCCCCAGTCTCTTTTCGTTTCCATAATGTTTCTCCCAAGCCGTTTTGAGCCTTCCGCTAAGGTTTGGCGGTATTTCCCACCGTTTCCGAGCGGAACGCCACCGGAACATACTCCCCGCTTTTGAGCGCCCGGACCAGTTCGGCTTCCGTATGGACCTCGGCGAAAAAGCGCGTGGCATATTTGCCCACCTCGCAAGCCTGGTGAGCGTCACTGCCGCCCGTTGCGGGAAGCCGGAGCGTCTCGGCGACGCTTGAGGAAAACGCGTTTTCCTTCTCGGTCACTTTCCCGTTCAGCACTTCCATTCCGTCCACCAATCGGAAAAGGGGTCTTTGCGCGGCTGTCTCCGGGGTGAGACCGAGCTGGACGGTGCTGAAGGTCAAAAATCCCCGGAAGGGATGGGCGGCGATCATGAAGGCCCCGGCGGCGAGAACTTCCTTCCTTAAGTCCTCGAGCGTGATGATGCCCTTGATGTCTTTTTCCAGGCCGAAGACCAGCATGTCGCCCTGGTTGGTGGTGATTTCGTTTCCGCGCAACAGGGGAAAGCCGTGCTTTTGTCTCAATGCCTCCACCTGCCCGGGAGTCCAGACATGATTGTGGTCGGTGAGGCAAATGGCATTCAGACCGATACGTTTTGCTTCTTCGATCAACTCGTCCACTGAAGTCGAACTGCAGGAAGAAGCCGGAAAGGAGTGGGTGTGGAGGTCGATCACAAAGCCTTCCGGCCGCTCTCCCCGTTCGGGGCGGCTTGCCGCGCTGTGGTCACTTTCCCGGTGGACCGTCTCCACGCGTGGTGGGGGAGGGGGCGAATCGCTCTCTTCTTTGCCGGTTGAGCCGGCGGGCCTCGACGAGTCACTTTCCCCCCGGGCCTCTTCCTCCAGAAAAGTTTTCAGGCTCAGATCGGGCCTGGCGACTTTGGCCTTTTCCCATAGAACCACCTTGGCGGTTTCGGTGGCAGCATTGCAGCACTCGATCAGGATGTTTGCAAAATGGCGGCAGCCTTTTCTCCCCAGGACCTTGTTGATCCTGTCGCCTATTGTTTCATCTATGTGATCACCCTTGATTTCCTGCAAAAAAGGAATGGCCCTCGGGCATTCGGGTGTGGTCCAGCGGTTCCATTTGCCGGATACGGCCAGGACCTCGAAGTCTTTGAGGCCGATTAAAAGATCGACCTGCAGTCCGTAAATATCATCATCCAGGACACCGTGAATCGATAGCGTGTCCGGGTCTTTGAGGGCTACCGACACTACCTTGTTGCGAGCGAATGTGAGCATGTCTTGAACCTTTTCTTCTTTATCCAGGCAGCGTTATTTGTCCGGTTCCAATCCCTCGACCACCTTGCTTCCAGGGGCGAAGGCGGCGCAGCGGTTATAGAGCCGGATGTTGTCGCGAACCATTCCGGAGAAAAATTCGAGCTTTCCTTCCTCGCTGTCCGGCGCTTGCACCAGGATGTCCTTGGTAAGGGAAATGATAACCCCGTGGCAGCATTCTTCGACCATGTAGGTGATCTGTCGGAGTGCTTCGCCCTCCCCCAGAAGGCCCTTGATGATCTTGAGCATGCCCGGCCCTACGCGCATGCCCGGCAGTTTTCGCAGAACCTGGTCAAGGTCGGGGGGCGTAAGCCATTCGTGTTGGAACTCCGCCCGTACCTCGATGATTTCGAGGTCGGGCAGGGCGGCCAGGATCTCTACGGATGCGCGGGTAAAGGTATCTTGGAGCCGGCATACGGAGCGCAAGGTGTTGTTAGCCAGACGTTCCACGCTGGTGCACCGGTTCATGGAGAATTTGAGGATATTGTCGGGCATTGTGCTTTGCTCCTCCATTCCTGTGTTGCTAACTGAGTGTGCAATTTTTAAGGGAAACACCCGGTATCCGGGTTGAGTCTTTCGTGCGGCTATCCCAGCGGGTTTGAAGTGTGGCCCGCGGCTCGGCGGTGTAATGGGGCGCGCCGCTCTTTTGACCGGCGAAAGCGGTTGTTTTCTCGTTTTCGGGCGTGACTATACAAGAGCGAAAAGAAGAAAGCACTACCTATTTGGTGCTTTGGCGGGTCCGATGCCTGCCGTGGTTGTGAAGACCAGTTCCTAAAACACCAAAATTGGTTCCCCGACTTAGAAGGCCCCCTCTCCCTGTATCCACCGTCTGATGAGGCGCGGAACCAAAAACCGGTTGCAACTTTCTTTCTATCGCCTGCAAATTTTTTTCAATTCAACTCTCTCCCATCCGTTCGCCCTGTTCTTCAAAACTCATGCTTATCCCATTAATTCAGCATGATACAAAACCATAAAAGCTGCTCCGCCTCTCGGCCCGATTGCTGCACTACACAAGCCCGTCTCGAGACTGATGCTCCACAGCAATGGGTGGATCGTCACAATTTATTCAATGCGGCCGTGGGGACGCTGGAACATCTACAGTTGAAAGTCAGGCATGATTGACGTTTCGTCGATCTATCAAGGAAAACCGAAAACATTACTGGAGGTACCAATGAAGTTCAAAGCAAGGAAATTTTTTGTCGCAATGATCACCCTCGCATTCCTGTTTGCTTCCGCCTACGTTGCACAAGCTAGGGGCATGGGAGGCGGCATGGGAGGCTTCGGGGGCGCGGGGGGAGGCATGGGCGGTGCTCACACGGGCGTCCACTCGAACTATGGCGGACAGATGGGCTCCGGCGGCTCCCACATGGGCAATTCCGGACAGATGGGCTCCCATATGGGCGGATACGGCTCGACGGGTTCTCACGGTCAGGGTTATTCGGGTCACCACCGCAACTGATAAAACGCTATTCACTCAACCCGCAATTTGGTAGTCGCCTGTAAAAGGGTGTCTTGGGATTGCGGCGGGGAGTTTGAGAGTCAGAACCGCTTTTTCCGCCGGGCCTCAGCGCCCGGCTTTTATTTTTTATTTCCACCGATAACGGTCGCTCAGAAAAGCCCTTCCTCTATTCCTGATTGAAAGTCCCTTTTTACATCGTTGCAAATTTCTTTCAGTCCCCGCTCATAACGGCTTCCGCCGCAGGGGCTTTCATGTATGTGAAAGGATACGACCTGCAACTGTCACCGAACATCCATTATCCAAACCAGCCACCTGCCGCTCAAGCTTTAACTGGTAGGCCTGATAAACCTCGGCCATCCCGCCTTGACCCACGAGTTTAAGGATCACCCATTTGCGGTCGACCACGTCTCCTGCCCGAAAAGTAGTTTGAATAGAATCGTCCATGCTACTAATCCCATACCTACCGCGAGAATCTCGCCGAATGATACTCTTTAGGAATAATTTTGCGAATCGCTCTCATCAACGCGATAATACAGGGGAAATTAATTACAAATTGCTTGCCGGAAAGCCAAAGGCCGCCCCCGGCCTACAAACCACCCGAACTCTCCAACCGATTCGGGGTTTGCAGAAAGAAAATTTCTTTCAATTGCACGTGGCACATTCCGCGAGTAAATCGCCAGGTGGACGGAAGGTGGGAACTTGTCTGAGGGATAATACGTTCTATAAAGCCCAACTATCTACGCCAGTTCTTGTCGTTCCAACATGTGCCTCCGGTTCGTTTTGAATCCGGACCTCGCAGAGGCGAGGCCCGGATTTCATTTAAGGGGTAAAAGAATCAAAGGCGATCAGGATCAATGGGCGCCTTCGTTAGGAGACTGACCCTTCATGGAGCCTTGATGCGAGCACATGGGGCATTTCCCGGCGCCCATCTGGCATTTCGCTCCTTTTGTTTTGGCCATTGCCGCACAGTTACAACTCATCATCATCGGACCGTGATTTCCAGCATTTGCCTGCTGGGCGCGGCTGGTGGCAATGCCGAAAGAAAGGGCAATAACCAGGGCAAGCGCGATCGCCATGAATGTTTTCATTTTTTCTCCGTTTCTTTGCTGTGGTAGGATTTTGCGTTTAAAAGTAGCCAATTCCATTCGCTGATCAGCGCAATTTTGAATGAGCAGAATGTATGCCAGATCGATGGAATAATGATGAGCGCTTGCAAAACACGACGTAAAGTCTAAGCCCTGAGCCGGTTTCGATACGGCTGGCGTTGTGCTTGCGGAGGTCGCCAAGAGTTGTTCGCCTCCCCATGGTTCGTTGGTCTGAAGAGAAAATCGACTTGATTGAAAGATTCTTTCAACTCCATTGCAAGTCTTCTTCACTTTTTGCTTCAATCCAAATCCAGAACTCGTTACAGATAGAAATTATCCTGCAATATCATCTATATAGTTAATGAAAGCAAATATTGCCCGCTTGGCATCGATGTTGCTCTCCATTACAGCTAAGTGCCGAACAATTCAGAAACAGAGGAATCCGGGTCTTCGAGACCCACTTACAGAAAGGGAAAAATCATGAAAAGAACAATCGCAACGCTGGTAACGGTTTTGGCACTGGTTGGCTTCGTCGGGCTGACCGGTTCAATGGCTGCAACCCCAAAAACATGGAAGGCGCCCTGCTGCGCGCCTGGTTATACCAACTTTATCGGCGCCCCCGGAAGCTGTCCAACGATGGGCGCCGGCGGCGCTAATACTCCGTCCGTTATGGGCGGCTTTTGATCAACTCCTGGCTCCCGGCGCTCAGCCCGAAATTCAAATTTTATGTACCAGTGGAAATTTGAAACATCGGCCGAGTGCCGAGGGAACTCCGGGCGGATTGTTTGCCGCGCCATGTCGCGGAAACCCATTGCGCGGAAATTGAATAACTATCAAGTTTAAAGGAGACAATTCCAATGAAAAAGATAATCGCGACGAGTCTGTTTTTAGCGTTGTTCTTATTTTCGGGCTTTGCCTATGCGTCGTCCCTATCAAAGCCCTGCTGCATTGAACCAAGCGGCGCCTGCTGTCCGATCAACTCTTATCAGCGGGTTTTCACCAATCCGCACACAGGCTGGGTGACCGTGCCCGTGGAGAATCAGTTTATTCGCTGCTCCTCACGGTCTTAGCAGATCAAGGCGGCATCGCGCCATTCAGGCGGGGCCGATTCACCCGGCCCCGCCTCACTTTGCCCATGAGACACTGGACCGATCCTAAAATCAAGTGCCACATACTCACGTGTGTTTTCGCTCTCACATACCTTCGTCTCATTGAAAACCGCCTCCACTGTGCCGGCCTGTCGATCTCGGCCTCATCGGCAATGGAGCAGATGCATAAACTTCATCCCTGCCTCTGTTGGAAAAACTCAATGACGGACCCAGATCGATTGATAGAGGAGCCAAACGAAATTCAGGGTCAAATTCTGAATGTTTTTGGCTACGAGATAGTTGGTGGGGTCTTACAAAAAATCTAAAACTAAGTCTTTGTTTTTGTCACTTGTTAGACCTATTTTTTCGGCCTATCCCCGAAACTCCTGTTAGAAACGCAGCCTTCAGGCCGGGATTGTTGAGGGCCGCATAAACCAGGTAGTCATTCAGGGTTGACTTGGCAGTCAACCCGGGCAGCTCTTCCGGCTGGCCTTTCGAAGGCAGCACCTCCCTTTTCAGCAGGGATTCGTTGCTCATTATCCCGGCTTTCTCCGGTGGGATGACCACGCAGCCGGCGACGGCAATATTTAAGACGGCAAGGACAATACTTGTGCAAAAGTCTTTCACGGATTCTCCTTTATTCAATCGTAACTCTATAGGCTCCGCCATCTGTCGCTTCCTGCCTGCTCGATCTTGCTTTGTAAAGGCAAAAGCACCTCTGAGGCACTATCGAAAGCAGTCTTGAAAATGAAGTCCACAGACTCTGTGTGTTGCAATTTTCTTTCAATACCGATTGAAAGCTTCTTGCAATTTTGTTCCCGTCCGAGTCTTCTTTGCAGTCCTCAGCCGCGATTACCCATAATTATCACTGCCTGCAAGATAGACGAGAATATTTCCTCCTTGGCGCACATATTGCTTTCTTTAGAAAATGTTGGCTTGCGCATGTCCTGCGTATGTTTCTTCTGTGAATTAAATCTTGAGGAGAAAAAAATGTGGAAAATTAGACTGATTTTACTTTTGGGGGTTACCTTCGGGATGCTCACCTTTGGCTGGGGCCTGCCGGAAATTGCACAAGCCGCGCCTCAAACCCTGTGTCCGGTCCTGGGCAACAAAATAGACAGGAATGTCTTTGTGGATTACCATGGCGAGCGCATTTATTTTTGCTGTTCGGGATGCATAAACGAATTTAAGAAAAATCCGGAAAAGTACTTGAAAAAATGTGAAGCCGAAGGGATGACGCCGGCGAAGACGCCCTGAGCTTGTCCATTTCGCATCGCACACCCTTGACAATCAAAAAGGTGCATATTTTTTGAATTCTTAAGGCGGAGCAGGTATGGCACTCTCCGCCTTTTGGTGAAGCTAATCGGTAGGTACGGTTAAGGCGTGCCTGTACTCTTGGCCTGGAAGCCCCCAAACGACAGCCTGTCCCCGTATGAACCGGCGGGAAAAAACAGGTGTGCCTGTCTGCGGACTGGACTTATAATTCCGAAAAGAATCGCATCGGGGCGGGCAAGATATGTTCCAACTCAAAGAGAAAATTTCACACAGGTTTTTTGCCGCTTTTTTCATCGTCGCGGTCATCCCGATCGTCTTAATGGGAATAGGCCTGTATCGCGCCGCTGAACGAACGCTCATCGACTCCGCCTACATGCACATTCAGACAATTGCCCAAGACCGTACGAACAAGCTTCATTCATGGTATGAAGAAAGACTGGGTGACATAAGAGT
>JARLHP010000083.1 GCA_031292195.1 Syntrophobacteraceae bacterium | reverse complement strand
TCAAAGCCATTAGCCGGGGGTTGAGGCCGTGAGGCCGATACCCCCGGAAAGGAACGAAAAAGACGGAGACGACCCCTCACGGGGTCGCACGAGACGACCCCGTGAGGGGTCGCACGAAGAAAGGAATAAAAGAAACACCGGCGTGAAGCCAAAAATATGTCCGATTATTTATGCTTGTCTTGGTAAAAGCAATTCTCAGGTGATTGAGATGACGCTGATAATTGCAAGCAACTTCTTTCCTGATGGATATTGGGAAGCTTTCAGGCGCCGGATTTACTGAGACTGTCCGACAACTTCTCCTGCCCCACAAATAAGATGGCCGGGATTACAGGTTGGCCCGACAAGAGGTGCCGCTTCTATTGCCGCTTCTCGTTTCCGCTTCCGGTTGCCGCCTCTATTTGCCGTTTTGCGGTCCGGGATTTCCCCCTGCTAAAATGCGCACCGCAAGCCAAAGGATTTGGACCCTTTCGCATCCCGGCGTTGTCCCTGCGACCGCCACCGGCCAACCCCAAAAGTGCTCCTGGAGGTTTGAAATTGAACTCACCTTTCCCTCGATTTACCGCTGTTAGGCTGGCTGTTAACCTGGCTGTTACCCCCGCTGTTAGCTGGCTGTTCCTGGCTGTTTTCGCATGCTGTTATTACGCTGTTATTTTTGCCCCCTCAACCTCACAAAATAAAATAAATCAATATGATAGCAAAACAGGGCGGAAAAAATGCCGCATTAACAGCCAGGAACAGCCAGCGGGGAAGGCAGGAACCCCACTCGGAGCGGGGGAGAATTTTCCACCCATTCACCGATTCACCGGCCCTTATCGGAACTATCTATTTGAAAAATAGAATGGTTCAATTTATATTTTGTATTTATGAAAGGGCGCAACAGCGCTTTTATCTCGGGGGTGCGCCGGGGAATGGATTCACATGTTCACAGTCAGGAGAACAAATGAGCGAGCAGGTGCTTGATTGTCGCGGGTTGGCCTGTCCCAGCCCGGTCCTTAAGGCAAAAGAGGTCATTGACCGGGACAAGGTTGCCAGGCTGAGCATTCTGGTGGATAATCCGGCGGCCAAGGAAAATGTGAGCCGTTTTTTGTCCCGTATGGGCTATGAAATCGGTTTTCTCGAAGAGGGTGGCGACTATAAAATAACGGGAACCAGGGACCAGTCCGCCGGCGCCTGCGAAATTATGGAGGAACCGAACAAAGCGGACACCGAGAGCAAGATCGCGGTGATCGTTGGAACCGACAAACTGGGCAAGGGAGATGACACGCTTGGCGCTAAACTGCTCAAGAGTTTCATCGCCACGTTGAAGGAAATGGGGCCGGAGCTTTGGCGCCTCGTGCTTCTTAACGGGGGGGTCAAACTGACGGTGGAAGGCTCGGAGTGTCTGGCCGACCTTCAGGGGCTCCAAAGCGAAGGAATAAGCATACTGGTTTGCGGGACCTGCCTCACCCACTTCGGGCTTCTCGACAAAAAGCAGGTGGGCGAGACAACCAACATGCTGGACATTGTGACGGCGATGCAAACGGCCGACAAAGTCGTTAGCGTCATGTAAGGAGCAACAGGTGGACCGAATTCCTGTGGAATTGGCGAAGACGGTACGCGCCGCGGGTTGAGCGGCAAAAATAGGTCCGGGTGACCTTGCCGAAATTCTTGAAGGGCTGCCGCTCGAAAATGATCCCAATCTTTTGATCGGCCGAGAAACGTCCGACGATGCCGGGGTGTATCGTCTCTCAGATGAAGTGGCGCTGGTCCAGACCATCGATTTTATAACCCCGGTTGTGAACGATCCCTACGATTTCGGCCGCATCGCGGCGGCAAATGCGCTAAGCGATGTCTACGCCATGGGGGGGCGCCCTCTTACCGCCATGAACGTGGTGTGCTTTCCCGTAAAGAGCATGGATAAGGCCATTTTACGGGAAATCCTGCGGGGCGGCCTGGATGCGGTGCATGAAGCGGGGGCGGTTCTGGCCGGCGGCCACAGCGTGGAGGACCCGGAGATCAAATATGGTCTTTCGGTCACCGGGGTGGTTCACCCGGATAAAGTGCTCCCCAACGCCGGGGTAAAACCCGGAGACGCCATCATTCTCACAAAACCGCTGGGGACCGGTGTGCTGGCCACGGCCATCAAGGCGGGGCTCATTTCCGAGCTGGCCCAGAGGCGAGCCATTGAGACCATGGCCACTCTCAATAAGAGGGCGGCGGAAATCATGGCCGCCTATCCGGTGAACGGCTGCACCGACGTGACCGGTTTCGGGCTGCTGGGCCACGCCCTGGAGATGGCTACGGGCAGCAGGGTGGCCATCACCATCTTTGTCGACCAGGTCCCGCTGCTTCCCGAAGCCCTGGATTCAGTCCGCATGGGACTGGTTCCCGCAGGCAGTTTTTCCAATCGCAGCTACTGCACCCACCGGCTAATCGCCCCCGAGCGAATCGATCCCGTGCTCCTGGACATCCTGTCGGACGCCCAGACTTCCGGCGGATTGCTGATTTCACTGCCCGAGCGCCAGGCTCCGTCTTTACTGAGCGACCTGTTGGCGGGAGGCGTCGCCGATGCCGCCATTGTGGGCCGTGCGGCCGGCGCGGATAAGGGAACGATCGCGTTTGAATAACTCCTGCTGCAATCGGTTGCACCCGGCGCCTGCCCGAAGGCGCCGGACGATACAAGTCGGCCTCTTTTTTTTGCTCTGGTAAACCGGGTGAAGTTCGGATACAAAAAAAGTTCGGGAAGTTTTGGGAAAGTTTTAGGAAAACAAAACGAGCAGGAGGAGGCGCCGATGGCAATAATCACCATTTCCAGAGGTTCTTACAGCAAGGGCAAGGATGTTGCCAAACGGGTCGCGGACAAACTGGGTTACCGCTGTATTGCCCGCGAAGTCCTTCTGGATGCTTCCCGGGATTTCAACGTTCCCGAAATCCGGATGGTAAGGGCCATCCATGACGCTCCTTCCATTCTGGACCGGTTTACCCACGGCAAGGAAAAATACATAGCCTCTTTCAGGGCCTCCATGTTGAAGCAATTCGCCCAGGATAAGGTGGTCTATCACGGCCTGGCGGGTCATTTCTTTGTCAAGGGCATCCCGCATGCCCTGAAGGTCAGAATCATCGCCGATATGGAAGACCGGGTAAGAACCGAGATGGAACGGATGAGATTGCCCCGGGAAGAAGCGCTTCGCATACTCAAAAGCGATGACGAGGAACGCCGGAAATGGAGCCTCAATCTCTATGGAATCGACACGACCGACCCCAGCCTCTATGACCTGGTGATTCACATCAGGAAGATATCGGTCGATGATGCGGCGGACATGATCTGCCAGGTCGTGGGATTGGAGCGGTTCCACACTACCCCCGAGTCCCAAAAGGCCGTCCAGGACTTGGCTCTGGCCGCGGAGGTCAAAGTCGCCCTGCTCGATATAAAGAGCGACATCGAAGTGGAGGCCAACGGCGGATACGTCCGGGTGGAAGTAAGGGTCCCGCTGGAGGAACAAAAGGAACTGGTCGGGGCGATCGAAAAAATCGTCAAGCCTATCCCGGGTGTTACAAAGATGGAGATAAAGACCGTTCAGCGGGTCAAGCTCAGCGACGGGCGTCTTTTCCCCTAAACAGTGAAAAGCGAACGGTAATCAGGTAACAGCGGGGCCGCCACGTCCACGGACGCGGTTTGAACGAGTATGAAACTCTAGTTCTTCACCCCGGCAGGTTTTTAGCCGGGGTCCATGGCCTCAAAGATCCTTGAAGTTTCACAAGAGCGGGGCCGCCCCGTTCGGGAACGGGGTTTTATCGAGGACGAAACTTCAGAGAGCACCTTACCCGGCAGACAGTGCGAATTACCGGCCGATCTGCCCGCCGGCGCAGCCAGCCGGGCAGGTCGGGGCTTGGCCATCTGTCAGCGGCGACACGCCGCGAACTGCCCTATCACCTGTTCGACAGTTTCATCTCGATCCTGACCTGCTCTTTTTCGACATCTATCAGTTGGTTGATTCTGGCAAGCAGCTTTTTGCCCTGCGCCCAGTGGCCTCTGGCCACTACGACTATCTTGCCGTTTTCCACGTCCACCTTGATGGAAGGAATCTCCTCCATCAGCCCCACCTGCAGTCGGGCCGCTATATAGAGCCGGTGCATCACCTTTCTGGACTCCACGGTGGGCTGAAAACAGGCCAGGCCGGCAGCCCCCGCGATAATGTCCACCGCCTCGTCTATGCTAAGAGATCGTATATTCAAAACCAGGTCATAAAGGCCCGGGTCCGAGGTGTTAATACCGAAAATGTACTGGCTCCAGCGGGCGCGGGCCTCGTCGTCCTTGCTCAGGGCCCGCCGGGCGTCTTCGGCGCTAACATATTCGCGCCTCATCTCTTCGGCCACCCGATCGTCCATGTCGGCCAGAATCCTCACCTTTACGACATGAGGAATGCCGCGCAGGAAATAGTGGCCGGCCAGTCCGTGATAGACCACCTTATCCTTTTGGGCCGTTTCCAGCATGGCCTGGCGCACGTAAGCCACGTACCTCTGCTTGCCGTAGCTCAAACGGTCGAACACCGAGGGCGCATCGTGAACGGCGCGGATGAGCGTCATTTCCGGAATATTGAAGAGCTTGGAGGCGCTGAGCACGATCTCGCGGGATATGCATTCATACCCCAGCTCGCGGGCGAGCCTCTCCGCCACTTCCCGCCCGGAACTGTAAGCCCCTCTCGATATGGTGATTACAGGCATATGACGTTTTCTTCCGCGTTGGCCGCACTTCACAAACCCGGCCACAGTAATTTATATTCTACCCTCCGTAACATTGCTAACGGATTGCCGTGGCATTACTTCGCTGAAATATTGGCAATCAGGCTCTCCGCCGGGAAATGACCGGTGGCTGGCAACCTCACGGTGAAACGCGCGCCTTCCTCCGGAGCGCTTTCCACCTCGATATTTCCCCCGTGAGCGCCTACCAGCCGCGGCCTGAAGCCGGGATGCTCCAGGTACTTGTAATCGCGGACGGTTTCCGCTTTGGGCACGCTCAGGAATATTGTGGAGTTGTTCTTGGCCGCGATGCGAACGAAAAAAGAAACCCGCTTGTCATTTTCCCTGTCTTTGCGGATCGCGCGGTTGAGCGCCGGGATCCCTCCCTCCTTGTACCGGCTTATGTATTCATCGAGCTTGGCGTGCAGAATCTGCCGGTCTTTATGGTTTACATACGAGGAGAGCAGAAAGTAAAAGATGCCGATCACCAGAAGGGAACTCAAAGGGAAAATGATCGAATACCAGACGGCGATCCGAAATGAGACCGATCTTCGCATCCGGCTAAGGGATTTCAAAAACATGGCCACTCCACCTGCGGAAGGGAGCCTGTCGCGGGTCTGGCTGGTTTCCTCTCGCCCGCCGCAACACTCAATCAGAGCACAATTTGCCTTTTTTGCAAATATGAAATCCATCGCGGAGACGCAGAGTACACAAAGAACTATTTCCCGGTATTTCCACGTCCTTCCACCTCGCTTTTCTCTGCGCTCTCTGCGTCTCTGCGGTGGATGTAAGCTTTTGGTTGCCCCCCTGCCGAATTCCTCTTTTCTAAACCTTGAAAAAAGTAGACAATTCAAATTTGGACCTGGCCGTCCCGCGTGTTGCCCCAAACCCCAGCTAAACCTTGACAGGGCAATTTCATGCGTGGTATCGGTTCCCTTACTGTCGGACCGGATGTATTTCTCTTATTTCCACGGGACCCAATGCCCGGTTGAGAGGCGCCGATGAAAAAAAACAAGCAGAAAAACCCTTACGAGGATGAATCTGATCCTATGCGAGGTCTTGATAGGCAACTTGAGGGCGATGACGATGATATCATCGATCTAGAGGATATCATCGAGATGCCCGACAGGCCCATTGACGAAGAGGAGGACCTGGACCTGGGCGTCGACATTTTCGACGTGGACGAAGGCCTCCAATCCACGCCGTTCAGATCTGCGCGCAAGTCTGCCGGGCTTTCAACCAATGAAAGCTCCCGGGAACTCGACGATGTGGACCTGCTGGATTCCCTTGAGGCCGATGAGGACGACTTACTTTTCGAGCCGGCCATATCGGCGCCCAAGGAAAAATTCTCGGCCCCAAAAGCTCGTCCCTCGATTTTCGACGAGGAAGAAGAGTCTATTCTGGACGATTTTCTGGCTGAGCCGGTTGCTTCCGAACCGCTCGGGGAAGAAACACCCGATTTGAAAGCGAGGGCTGAGGCGGCGATGAGAGTTGCGGAGGAAGAGTGGCCCCAAGAGGCCGTTTCCGCAAGTCCGAGTGAAGCCGTCGTCCAGGCCGAACCCGCTGCTACGGAGAGCGTTGCGGGCGCCTCCATTTCTGAAATCTCGGCAGCGGCTGAAGAGCTTATCGGCCGTATAGAGTCCCGTTTGCAGGAACATATCCGGGTAGTGGTGGAATCAATGCTGCCCGGCCTCGTCAGGTCCATACTCGACGAGGAAATTTCAAAGCTTAAAAAAGAGCTGGAGTAAACGAAAAGGAATAGATTTTTATGAGCGAAGGCGCTCTGGCTAAGGGTTATGAGTTTGCCGAGGTTGAATCGCATTGGTACCGATTTTGGGAGGAAAGTGGTTTTTTCCATGCCGACCAGACCAGTTCGAAACCGCCTTATTCGGTGGTAATCCCACCCCCCAACGTCACGGGCCAGCTCCACATCGGGCATGCCTTAAACGATACTCTCCAGGACATACTTTGCCGGTATAAAAGGCTCAAAGGCTTCGAGGTGCTGTGGGTGCCCGGAACCGACCACGCCGGCATCGCCACTCAGAATGTGGTCGAACGCCAGTTGGCCGCCGACGGCCTCACCCGGTACGATATTGGCCGTGAGGCCTTTCTGGAGCGCGTGTGGGAATGGCGGGCGAAGTATGGCGGAATCATCATCAACCAGTTGAAACGGCTCGGGGCCTCCTGCGATTGGTCCCGCGAGCGCTTCACCATGGACGAGGGCCTCTCGCAGGCCGTGCGCCAGGTTTTCGTTTCGCTCTACGACTCGGGTTTGATCTACCGGGGCAGGCGCATGATCAACTGGTGTCCCCGCTGCATGACCGCCCTGGCCAATATCGAGGTGGAGGGCGAGGAACTGGGCGGTGCGCTCTACCATATCCGCTATCCGCTGGTGAGCGGAAAAGGGGCACTGGTGGTGGCCACCACCAGGCCTGAAACAATGCTGGGCGATACCGCGGTCGCAGTCAACCCGCAGGACAACCGGTACAAGGGCTTAGCCGGGCAGATGGTGCTGCTGCCTATCGTCGGCCGCCACATCCCGGTGATCGCCGACACCTATGTGGAGCGCGAGTTTGGCACCGGGGCCCTAAAGGTCACCCCCGCCCACGATTTCAATGATTTCGATCTCCACACCCGGCACGATCTCGATGTTATCCAGGTGATCGACGAACGCGGCATCATGACCGAGCGGGCCGGCGCCTACGCCGGAATGGACAGGTTCGCCTGCCGCAAACAGATCCTCAAAGACCTCGAAAAGGGCGGCTGGCTGGTCAAGACCGAACCCCACACCCACCGGGTCGGCCACTGTTATCGCTGCCATAATATCGTGGAGCCCATGCTTTCGCTCCAGTGGTTCGTTTCGGTCAAGCCCCTCGCCGAAAAAGCCATCGAAGCGGTAAAAGAGGGCAAAACCAGGATCGTCCCGGCCAAATGGGCAAATGATTACTTCAACTGGATGGAAAACCTGGAGGACTGGTGCATAAGCCGCCAGATATGGTGGGGCCATCGCATCCCCGCCTGGTATTGCCGGCAGTGCAATGAAATCGTGGTCGCCATGCAAGCCCCGGACCGATGCCCCAAATGCTCCTCCGATTCGCTCGAACAGGAGTCCGACGTCCTGGATACCTGGTTTAGTTCCGGCCTGTGGCCTTTTTCAACTCTTGGTTGGCCGGACAAAACCGCGGAGCTGGAAAAATTCTACCCCACTTCCGCCCTGGTTACGGCCTTCGACATCCTCTTTTTCTGGGTCGCCCGGATGATGATGATGGGACTGCGGTTCATGGAGCAGGTCCCCTTCCATGAAGTCTATGTCCATGCGCTGGTGCGCGATGCCGACGGGCACAAGATGAGCAAGTCCAAGGGCAACGTGATCGACCCGCTGCTCATGATGGACAAATACGGCACCGACGCTCTGAGGTTCGCCCTCACCGCTTTCGCCGTCCAGGGGCGTGACATCAAGCTGTCCGAGGAGCGCATCGAGGGCTACAAGCATTTTGTCAATAAGATTTGGAACGCGGCAAGGCTTCTTCTCATGAACCTGGAAGGCTTCGAGGGGCCCGCCGAGGTCCCCGAAAAGCCAACCGGCCTTGCCCATCGCTGGATCTTGAGCCGCCTCCAAAGGGTTGCGGCCGATACCGCCGACTCCCTCGATAATTATTACTTCAACCAGTACGCCCAGGTGCTCTATCAGTTCCTGTGGCACGAATACTGCGACTGGTACCTGGAAATCGTAAAGCCGGACTTTTACGGCCAGGATGCGGAAGCCGGCCGCGCGGCAAGGTCGATCGCCGCCTTTGTGATGCGCAGTATCCTGGTGCTGCTCCACCCCGTGATGCCCTTCATAACCGAAGAGATCTGGCAGAGGATGAAGCCCTTCACTTCGGGTTCAATCATGCAGGCATCGTTCCCGGAGTCCAGGGGCGCGCTCATCGACCCCGAAGCCGAAGAACAGATGGAAACCGTTATGGCGGTCATCGTCGCGGTCCGAAATATCCGCGGGGAGATGAATGTTGCTCCGGCGCTCAAGGTGGACGTGGTGTGCCTGAGCGACCGGGATGCGCACCTCGAACTTCTGGAGCGGGAGCGGCGAACCATCTCGGATCTGGCCAGGGTCTCCAACCTGACCATCGCCAGGGCGAGCGAAACCCCCAAGCCCGGGCAGGCGGCCGGGACCGTCGTGGCGAACATGGAAGTCTTCGTCATTCTCAAGGACATCCTGGATTTCGAAAGCGAGTCCGTCCGGCTCAAAAAGGAACTTGGCAAGCTGGAAAAAGAGTTTTCCATGACCAGCAGGAAGCTTTCAAACGATGATTTTCTGCAGAAAGCCCCTGACGAGGTAATCGAAAAAGAGCGCGAAAAGAATGCGCGGCTTAGCGAAAAAATCGAAAAATTAAACCGCAGGCTCGAGATCATGAAGGGGCTGCAGAAAAACAAAGCCACCTGAAAATGGGAAGCGTGTGCATCAGGAGTGGCCCGGACACTCGGTGTCCGGGGCGCGTAGCGCCAAGAGGATCGCAAGGATTTCACATGGTTGAAACCGACAAATTGCTCCAACTGGCCCTGGCCGAAGATATCGGCAGCGGAGACGTCACCACTCTTTCGACCATTCCCGCCGATCTGAAGGGCAGCGCGGTGGTCTTCGGCCGCGAGCCTTTCGTGCTGTCGGGCTCCAAGCCCTTCCGAAGAATTTTCGAACTCCTCGACCCTGAAATCAGAGTGGAATCCCTCTTTCCCGATGGGCGCCAAATCGCGCCCGACATCCCGGTATTCCGAATGGAGGGCCGGATCGCGACCCTTCTAAGCGGGGAGCGAACCGCACTTAATTTTGTGCAAAGGCTTAGCGGAATCGCCACCATGACGCGCAAAATGGTGGAAGCCATGGGGGATGCCCGCTCTCAGTTGCTCGATACCCGCAAAACCACCCCACTGTGGCGAAGCCTGGAAAAGGAAGCCGTGCGGCACGGAGGCGGAAAAAACCATCGGTTCGGCCTCTCCGATGGCGTCCTCATAAAGGACAACCATGTCGCGGCCGCCGGCGGCGTGGCCCGGGCCGTGCGCCGGGCGCGCCAGTGCGCGCCGCATACCCTGCGTGTCGAAGTGGAGGTGGAAACAATCGAAGAACTGCGGGAAGCCCTTGCCGCCGGGGCGGACATAGTGCTCCTGGACAACTTCTCCCTGGATAAACTTAAGGAAGCCGTATCGCTGGCCGGGGGCCGCGTGCTCCTGGAAGCCTCCGGGGGCGTGAGCCTTGAGACCGTGGCCGCAATAGCCAAAACCGGGGTGGATTTTGTCAGCTGCGGCGCAATTACCCATTCTGCCAGGGCCATTGATCTGAGTATGGAAATCGTCTCTCCCGCTTAACAAGCCCCGTTGGTGGCCGAATTTACGTTTCGGACGGCGTTCCGGATCCCGCGGGGGTGCGGGGGGCTCAATGTTGTTTGTCTGAAAAGTTCAGTGGACCAAGGACCCGGGTTTTCATCTTTCGTTGTGGGCGTCAGCCCATGGGGGGTTGAGTTAAGCGACTCAACTCGAATCGGTGCTGCTCTTTTAGAGCGTCGATCATGATCCCGGAGGGATCAAAGCCATTAGCCGGTGGTTGAGGCCGGAGGCCGATACCCCCGGAAAGGAACGAAAAGAAGGAGACGACCCCGTGAGGGGTCGCAGATCAAGCGGTGCTCAGACAGGCGGGAAAAGCTTGGAATTTCATAACTCAACAGCATTGTGCGGGCGGCTCAGCTCCCCCCGCTCTTTTGCCCTCAATCAGTTCCTCGACATACTCCCTGAGAGCCACCGCGTTATTGTTTTCCCTGTCGCGGGCGCTGTAGAGCAGGGTCACTTCGCCCCGGGCGGCCGCCTCCATTAGGGGCCGCAGGACTTCCCGCCGGCCATCGAGCTCGGCAAAATAGCGTTCCCGGAATTCCTCCCATTTTTGCGGGTCGTGCCCGAACCAGCGCCGGAGCGCATCACTCGGGGCGGCTTCTTTGAGCCATGCCTCCATTGTCAGCGACTCCTTCCTTACCCCTCGCGGCCAAAGGCGCTCCACCAGGAACCGTATCCCATCGCCGGGTTCGGGAGGATCGTAGACGCGCTTGATTCTTATCATGGCGCCTTCCCTGCCAAGAAAGTACGGAATCCGGGATTCCCGGAAGTTCAATGCATTCCCTTGATAAATCTCACCAGGACCAGTATCACCAATATAATAAGGTAAAACCTCAAAAAGTAGAGAGCTACCTTCACCGTTTTTGTCACCTTGACTCGCGGCATGTCGATCTCCTTATCAGAGCTTGGCTCGGAGCACGATGCCATTCATGACATCGTTGTAGTTGATCACTCCCAGAATGTGGTCTTCGCCGTCGACAACCGGAAGCCTCCGATAATGATACTTGGCGAACATTTCAACCAGGTCCTCGCGGTTGGCGTCTTTTTCCGCCGCGACCACCGGTGAGACCATTATGTCGTCCAGCGTTGTTTCGTCGCCGGCCAGGACCAGTTCGCGAAGATCGACCACCCCCAGCAGGGTCCTGCGGTCCACCTCCACCACGTAGACATAGGAAATGGCTCTCGGCTCGTAGCCGGCCTTCCGGATGGTTCCCAGCACCTCGGCCACGCTCGCCCCCTTCTGAACCGATATGTAATCCTGTGACATGATGTCATCGGCTTCGGCTTCCCTTTCGGAGAGTATGTTGCGCACTTTTTCGGCAACCCGCGCTTCGAGCAATTCCGAAAGCTCGCGGACATCGTCGAAGGGCAGCACTCCAAAGAGGTCGGCCAGTTGCGGAACGGTCATCTCGGAGAAAATTTCCCGGGCCCTGTCTTCTGAAAGGTCCTCGACCAATTGCCGCTTTGCTCTCGGTTCGGCTTCGGCCAGCGTTTCGGCCGCTTTTTCCGAATCCAGCACCCCGAAAAGCGCCTCCTGCTCCTCGCCCTGCAACTCTTCCAAAACGTCGGCCAGGTCTTCGCTTGGCAACTCCATTACCTGGTATCGAGTGATCGAAAGTGAGACCTCATCGGTAGCAACCACGTCTTCGACCGAAAGCGGCTGAACGTATTTCCACGGGATCAGCCGGTCTTTGGACCACCTCAGCCGCTCCAGGCCCGCCCGGCGAAGGAAGCCGTTAAATGAAATATCGACGTCGGCAATAAATAGGCTTCCCATTCTATCGACCAGCAAAACGTCGTTTACCACCTCGCACCTTCTGCCGTCCAGATCCAGGATGGTGCGCCCCATGAGGTGCTGATCGACCAGCAGCCAGCCCGCCTGGTCAACGAACGGCGGGTAGGTCCCACTTTCCGCGCTCTCCACGAAGATCGCGTCCTCTTCGATCTTTATGACCTTTTCCCACGGCACGAATTCAGTGGGCTTGCCCCAGCCGTGTTCGATATAGATCCCCACCGATCTGGGGTAAGGCTCCTGCAGGAGGAAAACCAGGTCGGTAAGCCTGCCGATCCGGTCCTTGATCTTTCCGGCGCAAACCCGTCTTCTCATCAGTTCCGAAAAGTGGAGCACCCGATAGCTTCCCCCGCCTCCCGGAAGTTCGCCGGTATTGATTACACGGTTATTCAAAGCGAACATGGACGGCCTCCTTGTCTATTGAAAAAGACTGGGAAACAGAGTCTGGACTCCCAGCAGGGTGGACATTATCGAAACGACGACCACGATCGACCAGTTCATTATGTTTTGCGCTCGGGTATTGACATGTTCACCCATAAAGTTCGGGTCGTTTAGAATCAGCAGCAGAAACACCAGGGCCGCGGGCAGCAGGGTCACGGCCACTACCTGGACGAACATGGTGATGGTCACAAGAGGCGCGCCGGGAATCAAAACGATCGCTCCAGCGGTGAGGAGCATGCCAATGTAAACGGCGTGAAACCATTTGGCGTCTTTTACATGAGCATTGAGTGAGTGCGCCCACCCGAAAACCTCGCCCACCGCCCACGACGAGGATAGCGAGATGCAAAGGGCCCCCAGGAACCCGGCGTCGAACAACCCGATGGCGAAAAGCTTTTTGGCAAGCTCTCCCTGGCCCGCGGGCAGAAGCGGAACCAGGGCCTCGGCGGTCTGCTTGGCGTCCTCGATTGTCACCTGCGGATGATGGTAGAAGAAAACGGCCGCGGTGGTGATGATAATGAATACGGCCACAACGCAGGTCGCCACCGAACCGATCAGGGTTTCGGTCTGGCCGAATTTTATGTCGTGAATGTCAAGGCCTTTGTCCACCACGGCGCTTTGCTGAAAAAAGATCATCCAGGGGGCGATCGTTGTTCCTATATTGGCCATGATGATAAAAAGCAGGTCCCCGGTAAGTCCTCCCGTAAACTGGGGATGGTAGAATCCCTTCAGCACCTCTCCCCATCCCGGGGCATAGGAGAGCTTCATGCCCCAGAAAGCCGCCGGAATGTACACCAGGTTGAAAGCGCAAAAGAAAAGGGTGAGCTTTTCGAAATTCCAGTAGCTGCCGCTAAGGATGACGGTGCAAAGGATAATGGTGACCACAACGAATGTGAGCCAGCCGGGAATGCCGAAAAGCTTCATGGCTTCGATCATGCCGATGTATTCGGTGATCAGCGTCAGCCAGTTGACCAGGGCCAGGTCGGCCAGTGAAAACCAGCCCCAGAAGGGGCCAAATCCCTCGAAGATCGCTTCGGCGTGCCCGCGCTTGGTTACCGCACCCAGGCGAACCGTCATCTCCTGAACGTAGTAGGCCATGGGCAGCAGGATAATGAACATCCAAAGCAACGAAAAACCGAATTTCGAACCGGTCACCGCGTAGGTCGAGATGCCTCCCGCATCGTTGTCCGCGACCATTACGATTATACCGGGACCCAGGACCGACAGAAAAATCACGAACTGCTTCCAGAAGCGGTTCGTCATGTGAATGCTTTTGCTGATCACGTACATGGCATTCCCCCAAAACCGGATAGAGTGAGCGGCCAGCCTTACGATGGCCCGAATTCCAGCCGCCATTGGGATCTGGGGTCCACAACAGGATAACTTCCGGAATATGTCGCCGGACGCTATTCTCTCATGGGTCCCGAAATCACGGCGGACAAGCCTGTAAACGGGAGGCCGGAGGCAAAACGAAAATCAATTCCGAAGTCTTGGGATTTCAGCCCCGTCTGTGAGATTTCCGCAAAACGGGGAAATAAGACGCCTCTTACCTTCCGCTTTCACCATCAACACATAATGGAAGAAGCGGCCGGCGAGGCGATGAGGAAGGGAAAAGCCTATCGCGTCACGGGCGCAACTTCCGGTAAAGAAAATGGCAACCCTCGCTACTGGGAGGTTGGCCGTCTTCCTGTTTCATTTGGTTTCTTTCTCCAAGGGTTGACACACCGGCCTGAGGGAACAAAAAAACCCCTTTCCCTCAGCCGTTGAGCAGGGAACGGGGTAAGCCGCCGGCGAGTTTGCTCCCGCCGCTTTCCATTTTCCCCACTCGTCCAAGCTTCAGCACCGCATGCCGTAACGGGAGCAACTACCCGTAGCCACCTTAGGCAGACCCTTAATCCGGGAATGCCTGCTCTACCCCTGAGCGCGTCTTTGGACGGATCGGGGCAGTGGCCTTTGTGCGATGCGGGAGCCTCGCCTACCGAGGATTTTCTTTGGGGTATCCATTACGCCCATTCACACCCTCTGTCAACTTTAAAAACTAAAAGTTACAAAGGCTTTCGTCAACGAACCGGCGGGGAAAATGAACGTTTTCGGTTACCTGCGGCAGGGGGCTTTCTCTCTCCATCAATCTTTCGGAATCATTGTGAAACCGCGGCCTTTCGCTTGCCATTCAAAGATTCTGGCATATCATGTGAAACAAATAAATCACAAAGAAAGGAGGAAGGGAAAATGAACGCTCACGAGGAAGTCGAACTGCGAAAAAGGCTGCCCCGCGTGGGAGACACGGTCCGGAGCAAAAAGTACGGCACCCTCTGGAGGGTCATGGAAAAACGAGAGATGTGGGAACATTCGGCAGATGACCCGTCGACGGGCAACGTCAGGCTGATTCCGGCGATTTACCTCCGTTTCTGGAAAGTTCGCGAGGACAAGGTCCCGGGAATCGGGAGAATGCTCGGCTACAGTTACACGGTCCTGGACAACACGTTCGAGGCAAACTGGGAAATTGTGGAGTAAGATGAGAACTTGTCCCCGGGCGGCATTCATGCCGTCCACCTTTGCTGTGCCTACAGTAGGTCCGGGGAAAAGACAGACTCTTTCCTCCGGGCCTGGCAGGTCCCGATTGCAGGCTTTCCCCGACTCTTTCCCGGCATCTCAGCGGATTATGTCCCACCCGTCCGATTCGACCGGCCCGCTTTCAAATCCAAAAGGCCTCAGCGCATCCCGCACGGCGAACACAAACCGGTAGAAAACCTCGGTTCTTAACTTCCGGCCCTCCATGGTGGCAAGGTCTTTAAACATTCGGCGCCTCAAGCCCCGGCTGAGCTCGATTTGAACTCCCATCCCCCGGCCGCACAAATTGCAGACGTTTCCCTGATCGGTCCCCCGGAACCTGGAATGTGAATCGATGAGCGGTTCGAAACCGCGCTCGGTGAGCTTTTTGGCAATACGCACCTTCAGTTTTTGGTCCAGTCCCCCGATGTGCACCGCCTCTTCGGTTTCGGAGCAACCGTGGATAGACACTATTATTTCCGATTTACTCAAGATCTCGATGCTGCAGGGCTCGTCGAAGGCCGTGCTGGTGATGTGCAGGGTTTTGTTTCCGGCATCTTTCGTACCTTCCAGGGCATAGTAAGTGTGATCATGCCCGGCTATCCCGTCGGCGATCTCGGAGGTCCCCGGTTCGATATCGCCGCCGTGTATGCACAACAGGGCGATCCCCGTGCGTCCGGCACGGCAGCGAATCCTGTAATCGGTCCCCTCGACTTCGTTTTCCTGCAAATCTTTGAAGCTTGTGTACCTGTCCACTGACTACTCCGGGTGTTGAATACAAACGGGGCCGCTGCGTCCCCGGACGCGATTTTATAGAGAACGAAACTTCAGAGAGCACCTTACCCGGCAGACAGTGCGAACTACCGGCCGATCTGCCCGCCGGCGCAGCCCGCCGGGCAGGTCGGGGCTTGGCCATCTGTCAGCGGCGACACGCCGCCGTTGTGTTGACGGACAAGGACAAACCAGATATATAATAAATCCTTAATGATGGGGTCCACCACGGAATGCATTAAAAGGTTGATGACTTATGTCGAAAAAAAATGCCTTCCGGGAGACCTTAAGGACAGCAAACCAAGCTCCTGCCGGAAAACCGGAGGGGCTTTTTTTACGTATGCCGGTATACGCCGGCAAACCGGTTATGGCTTAAATTCATATTACAAGTTCTCTCGACTGGACGGAACCTGATTCCAAGGCGCTCGAAATGAAAAAGACGGCTGATAAGAAAAAGACGGCCTCCATCCGGCCGGCCATGCTGTTCATAGTGTTTCTCGGGTTTGTGAGCCTGTTCGGGGACATGACCTACGAAGGCGCCCGGAGCATTACGGGGCAGTTTTTGGGGACACTCGGGGCGAGCGCGGCAATCGTGGGGTTCGTGGCGGGCTTTGGAGAACTTGCCGGCTACGCCATCCGCTTTATCTCCGGGCTCATTACCGACCGCACCGGAAGATACTGGACCATAACGCTCACCGGTTACCTCATCAATCTGGCCGCGGTCCCTTTCCTCGCCCTGGCCGGAAGGTGGGAAATCGCCGCCTGCCTGATGATTGCCGAACGGATAGGCAAGGGCATCCGAAGCCCGGTGCGGGACGCCATGCTTTCTCACGCGGCCTCGGAAGTGGGAGTGGGCTGGGGATTCGGGCTTCATGAGGCCATGGATTCGACCGGGGCGATGATCGGCCCTCTGATCGTCGCCGCCGTGCTCTACTTCAAGGGAAGCTATCAAACCGGGTTCGCCGTTCTGGCCATACCCGCCCTCATGGCCATAGGCGTGCTGATTTCGGCCATGCTGCTCTACCCTCGTCCGAGCGACCTGGAGGTCAACGTCCCCCAACTGGGGACCTGCGGATTTCCGAACGTCTACTGGATTTACCTTGCCGGAATGGCCCTGACTGCCGCCGGGTTCGCCGATTTCCCCCTCATCGGCTACCACTTTGAAAAAACCAGGGTCGTCTCCATGAACTGGGCGCCGGTGTTCTATTCCGTGGCCATGGGCGTCCAGGCCATTACCGCCCTGGTGCTCGGACGCCTGTTCGACAGGGTGGGCATCCAGATAATCATCGTCGCCGTTTTGCTCTCCTCCATTTTCGCGCCACTGGTTTTTCTGGGAGGTTTTGCTCTAAGCCTCGCAGGGATGGCGCTCTGGGGCCTGGGGATGGGCGCCCATGAATCTGTCATGCGGGCGGCTATCGCCACCATGGCGCCGCGCGACAGGCGGGCCACGGCTTACGGAATTTTCAATACGGGATACGGCATATTCTGGTTTCTGGGCAGTTTCCTGATGGGCGCCCTCTACGATATTTCCATCCCGTACCTGGTTGTGTTTTCCATGGCCTGTCAGTTCGCCTCGGCGCCCTTGTTTTTCGCGGTCAAAAGAAAATCCCGGATGATGAGGTAGGAGAAAATGAAGATCTATTTCTTCGGGGACATTCACGGAAACGAATACGGCTTGGAGACGTGCCTCGAACACATGGCGCGGCTAAAACCCGATGAGGTCTACTGCCTGGGAGACCTGGTGGGCTGGCTTCCCTTCGGGGACCGCACCTTGTCCAGAATGCGCTCGCTGGGGTTTCCCACCGTTGCCGGCAATCACGACCTCATGGCCGCCGGACTTTTCAAGGACAACCCTCAGAAGTTGGATCGAATCGAGGCCACCGCCTACACCGCCGGGCTGCTCTCCACGGTCCCGGGCGCCATCGAATTTCTTCGAGCCCTTCCGCTTTCAATCGAAAGGGAAAATTTCTTCGTAACCCATCACAGCCCCTTTCACCTCCCCTTTGAGGAAGAACCGCCCACCATCGGATGCTTCGATTATCTCACGGAAGCAGCCCTCGAGGCCTGCCTGGTGGAGTGGAACTATTTCCCCAAACAAATAATTTTCAGCGGTCACGACCATGTGCCCGCGGTCTATGAGCTGCCCGGCGGTTTGGACGAACCTCCGACGCTTGCGGACGTAAAGGTCTACAAACCTGCCGCCGACCAGGAGCTTACCGTCCGGCTCCCTCTCAGCTCCAGGTACTGGGTGAAGGCAGGGAGCCTGGCCATGAACCGGGACGGCGTTCCAATGGCTAATTCGGTCCTCTATGACTCCGAAGAGGAGACGATCACGCTCTATCGATTGCCTTTTCCAACCGACCGCCTCGCCGGCGAACTCCAATCCCACTTTTTCGGACCCACCCTGCCCACCATCAGAAAATATATCGATCTTCTGGTCGGCTACGGTTTGAAGCCATGAAAATTCTTCTTATTTACCCCTACTTTCTCGAGGAGCGAAACGAAGAGGAGGAGATCAGCGCCCTCCCCACCGGACTCTACTACATTGCCGCACTGCTGCTCGAACAAGGCTACGATACCGAAATACTCAATTTTTACCGCGACGGCCGGAACCCTCAAAAAATAAGGGAAATACTGGCGCAAAAGAACCCCGACATCGTTGGAATTTCCATATTCAACGCCAACCGTTTGGGGGGCATCGAGATCGCGCACATCGTAAAAGAAGTAAATCCGCAGTCCAAAGTCGTTTTCGGCGGAGTGGGCGCCACATTCCTCTGGGAGCATTTGCTGCGCAACTTCCCGCAGATCGACTACGTCGTCCTGGGAGAGGGCGAATACACTTTCCTGCAACTGGTGAACTCCGGGGGCGACCCTGCAGCCATAAACGGCATAGCTTTCCGAAACGGGTCCCAAGTCATTCGAACTCCACCCGCCGAGCCCATCAAAGATCTGGACAAACTGCCCAACCCCGCCCGGTACTTTACCTATAAACACCTCTCTCTTACCAGGGGATGTCCCGGCAATTGCACCTACTGCGGTTCCCCCCGGTTCTGGGGGCATAAGGTCAGGTTTCACTCCGTTTCTTATTTTGTGGATCAGTTGGAGCTTCTCTACCGCAAAGGGGTTAACTTTTTTTACATCTCCGACGACATTTTCACGATGAAAAAAGAGGTGGCGATAAACGTCTGCAAAGAAATCCTTAACCGCAGCCTCTCCATATCATGGTACGCCATATCCCACGTAGATAACGTCGATGAAGAGATACTCCACTGGATGCGAAAGGCCGGGTGCATTCAAATCAGCTACGGGGTTGAAAGCGGGTCTGAAAAGATACGAAACAGGCTGAACAAAAGGATTACAAACGAACAGGTCAAGAGGGCCTTCGCCCTTACCACCCGCTACGGAATCCTGGCCCGCGCCTATATCATCTATGCCTGCCCGGGCGAGTCGTCGGAAACGATAAGCGAAACCGAAGAACTCATTCGACAGATCAAGCCCCACAGCATTATTTTCTATGTCCTGCGGGTTTTCCCCGGCACCGCCCTCTACGACGAAGTAAAACAAAGACTGCAAATCACCGATGACGTGTGGTTAAACCCAATGGAAGACATCCTCTACCTCGAAACGGACCCCGGCCTTGTGGGCGAGGAGGTTCTGACCTTCAGGAACCGTTTGAGAAAAGCCTTCTACGAAGGCCTGCCCTCTTTTGTGGACGCCATAGAACTCGTGGACAGCGAAGAATTCCACCCTCTGCACGCCGATTTTCTCTCAAGACTGGGAATGACTTTCAGCCATGGGGATTACGCCGAGATCGAAGCCATACCGGACAGGGAAGCCATTGCGGTGAGACTTTTCAAAAGGGCCCTGCGCTATGCTCCTCACCCCAGGGCCTACCTCGGGCTGGCAATGATCCACCAGAAAAACCGGGCGCACGGGGAAGCGATAGAACTGCTTCCCGAAGCCATACAACTCTTCCCGGAAAACGAACCGCTGCATATTTGTCTCGCGGTTAGCCTCATGAATCTAGGAAAGTTTGGCGATGCTCTCTCCCGCCTCATGAAATTCCAGGATTCCCCGGACGCCCAAAGACATATCGAAGCCTGCCGGGAAATGCTATCCACGAAGCACACCAAGGATCACTAAGGACCACAAAGAAAGCTCAAGAGGTCGACCGTTTCTTCGTGATCCTTCGTGTACTTCGGCAACCAATCCAGCAAGGGTTCGTTGAAGGCAATATTCCGTACGCATTGAAAACACATAAATTGACATTCGCCGCAAAATAGTGTACGTTTTGAAAACACACCACCTCGAAGGAGGTTTGTCACGCGAAGTGGCGTAGGGTGGGCAAAAGCGTAGCGTTGCCCACCAACCTCAGGCGTTGCTTCGGGCTATTGGGCGAAGGAGGTTTGTAATGCCAAGAACAGCGATTGAGGATAACAGCCGAATGTCACTGAGAATCCGCCCGGAGGACAAGGCGCTGTTGATGCGTGCGGTTGCTTACGAGCACACCGATCTCACCGATTTTGTGCTGCGAAATGCCCTCCAGGCGGCAAGGTCTGTAATCACCCGGGCGGAAAGGGTTTCACTATCGGAACGTGATAGCCTGCGCGTACTTGACGCCCTGGAAAATCCGCCTTCCCCGAATGCGAAACTTCTGGCGGCGGCAAAAGCTTTACCCACTACGCCATGACCATTCCCCTTTGGCATGAGGAGCCGATTTCCAAGCGACATAATCGGGAAGCATTCGATTGTGGCGATGCTGCGTTAAATGATTTCTTGCGCCGACACGCACGCCAAACGCACGACCGCGGGGGCGCTAAAACTTTTCTGGCGGTTGGAAATGATGACCCGTCATTGCTGCTTGGTTTCTATTCAGTCAGCCCTGCCTCGGTGGAATTCTCCAAAGCCCCCGCTATTGTCAAAAGAGGATTGGCGCACCATGAAGTGCCCGTTTTCCGCCTCGGTCGTCTGGCTGTGGATCGGTCTATGCAGGGTAGGGGTCTTGGCGGGCAGCTTCTCTTGTCTGCCGGCAGGCGCTGTCTGCGCGCCTCTCTGGAAGTAGGGGGTGTTGCCCTGCTGATTGACGCCAAAGATGAAGGTGCGGCCCGCTGGTATGCCGGCTACGGTCCGTTGCCGCTTCCGGATACTCCGCTATCCTTGCTCTTGCCTATGGCTACCATACGAATGGTCCTGGAATCGGCGGGAAAGCTATAATTCACTGTGGTTGTTTTGAAGAAAGACGCCCTTTGCCTTTTGCCGCCTCGGGAGCATACCCAAATTTTTACAGCTCATCGGTCGCGAGTCGCGGTGCTGGCTCACGCACAGAGGGTTTTCAAGATATTCTAGATCCTGAGCCCTTTAGGTACAAATCTACCGTAGCTTATTGACGTTTCAGGTTTTAGTTACAAGATACCGAACCGGTTAGGTGAGATCAAATCGCCTTTTTAAAAAATGGGGTATACTCCCGCCGCCTCCGTGCCGAGGTTCGAGCCACTTGTGCCCCCCGTAGGCGGCGGCAGGCACCAAAACAGAGGGATAATTGAGATGCAGGGTCACGGCACCTTAAAAAGACCCGTCTCCCAGGCCTACGCCTGAGACTGGACACGGAAACGCCTACAGGCCGCGCCATGTGGCAAATGGTCGGCATTCTCGCGGAACTTGAAAAGTCGTTGAGACAGGAACGGACGAAGGCGGGCAGGGCGGCGGCTGTGGCTCGCGGGGTCAAGATGGGGCGCAAGCGGCTTTTGTTCGCGCAACAGGTCGCCCATGCCCGTAAGCTGATAGAGCAGGGGGAAGGCGCTGACGATGTGGCGCAATCGCTCAACGTCTCGCGACGCACGCTTTACAGGGTTTTAGCCACGCCTTGATCCATTCAAATAGGCTGCACGGTTACGGACATATGCCCTTGCTGCCCCTTACGTCGGTG
>JARLHP010000082.1 GCA_031292195.1 Syntrophobacteraceae bacterium | reverse complement strand
TATCAGGATCAGGCCCACCATGTACTCGTGGTGTCCGGACAGGAAAACCAGGGCCAGGGCGAACATCAGAACGGGACCGATGATCCAGTTTTGGACAAGTGAGAGGGCCAGGACCTTGAAATCTCGAAAGACCTGTCCCAGTTGCTCATATTTTACTTTGGCCAGCGGCGGATACATCATGAGAATCAGGCCGACTGCGATCGGAATGTTGGTGGTTCCAACCTGGAAACGGTCAATGACTCTATTAACGCCCGGATATAACCAGCCTGCTCCAACGCCGGCAAACATGGCCAGAAAAATCCAGAGTGTCAGGAAACGGTCCAGAAAAGACAGTCGCTTGGAAACTTGGGTTTTCATAGGCTTCCCTCATAGTACTCAATAGTACTCAAAGGCATGTACCCATGCCGAAATGGTTCAACGCGTCTATTCAAACTTGAACTGGCGCAGGTATGCTTCCAGCTTCTCTTTTGCCTCGCCTTCGAGGGGAGGGCAGTCCTCGGCCCCTTTGCCCCCTTCGGCCGCCTGGACGGCAAACACCATGCAGGTCGGCTGGCCGCACTGGCGGCAATTGGTGCGGGGAAGCAACTTGAGGATTTCCATCACCTTCGGTTTTGGAGCGCCTTCAAAACTGGGTTCTATCTCAGCGCGGCGCTCCCAGGTATTGTTTACCTCCCCGGTCAGCCACTCGATGATCTTGTCGCCCTCCGATTCGTCCCTGAGAGCATTGACGCAGATCTTTTTGGAATGAACGGCGATCAGCTTTCCGTGCAATCTGAATGTCACGCAGGGCGGGTCCTTGACGTATTGGAACCCGCCGAATACCGTATTGAGATAGGGAATTACTTCGGAGATATCCTGGTCGAGATGGGCGATGCAGGTAAGAGACTGGGCCTCTGGTCTGCACTCGGGGCGACTGACCTCTTTTCGATAGCTTTCGAGCAGCATGGAAACACCTCCTTTCATGACTGGATGTCTATGCCAACGACCGGTTCCTCCTGCCGGGCCCAGCTTATTTACCCAGCCAGCTTTTCACTTCGGCTTTCGAAGGGACTTTTCCGGTCGATTTGACCTTGCCGTCTATTACCACCCCCGGTGTGCTAAATATGCCGTAGCCGGCGATCTTGGCGATATCGGTTATGTATTCCACGGAAGCGTCCGCACCCGTTTCCCGAACAACTTCCTTCACCACTTTTTCCGTTTCATGACACTTTTTGCATCCGGGACCCAAAACCTTTATTTCCATTTGTTTCTCCTTCCTTCCAATCAACCGCGAAGTGAGCACGCATCAAATCAGCACATCAAATCAGCACATTGAACAAATAGCCGACGATAATGATTCCAACGGCTACCACGCCTGCGAAAATCATGAGGAGCCTGGGCTTCAAGACCTTGCGTAAAATAACCATCTCGGGAAGCGATATGGCGATTACCGACATCATGAAGGCCAGCGTGGTCCCCAGTGCCGCTCCCTTTTCCATCAGGGCGGAAACAATGGGTATTATCCCCGCGGCGTTGGAGTAAAAGGGGATGCCGATCAATACGGCTACGGGGACCGACCACCATGTCGACTTTCCCATGATCGAGGCCATGGTTCCCGTGGGCACCCAGCCATGAATCCCGGCTCCGACCGCAATTCCCAGAAGAACGTATATCCAGACCCTGCCCACGATTTCGCGCACGGCTTCGAGGCCATACCGGATACGGTCCGCGAAACTTTTCTTTTCCTCCTCCCAGGCCGCGCTCTCGCCCACCTGAAGCTCCAGGACCCAGTCTTCGAGATAGTGCTCCATTTTGAGCCGGCCTATGGTCCAGCCCGCGATTATGGCGATCACCAGGCCCGTGCTCATATAAATGGCGGCGATTTTCCAGCCGAAGAGTCCATAGAGCAGTACCAGCGCCACTTCATTGACCATGGGGGAAGAGATGAGGAAAGAAAAGGTAACCCCCAGGGGAACGGAGGCGGAGACAAAACCGATGAAAAGCGGGCAGGCCGAACAGGAGCAAAAGGGAGTCACCACCCCGAGGAGGGCCGCCAGAACGTTGCCTGCGCTTTCACGCTTTCCGGCAAGGATTTTTCGTGTTTTTTCCGGGCTGAACCAGGAACGGACGACCCCGACCCCGAAGACCACCAGGAGAAGAAGCATGAGAACTTTGGGGCCTTCGAAAAAGAAAAATTCCACGGTGCTTCTAAGATGCTCGATGACCCCCGGCGACAAGTGAAACACGGTCAGGTATTGCGCAAAGTGGGCAGCCAGCCAGCGGGCGACAGGTTCGAGCAGTTCATAGAGCAGCCACCACACCGCGAGTATCGGGATTCCGGCCAGGATGTACCTGGCGGTCGTTATCCTGTTTTCCGAATTTTCCCCTATATTCATGGCGCCGGGCGCACACGCGCCGTCATTACACGCACAGCTGTTTTCATCGATGGTTTTCATCCTTATCCCTTCGCTCATGCCCAAAATCTTTACCGTTTTTCCTTCACCGCCCGGCTTGCTTCAGCCAGCCATTTCCCGACCTTTTGCCTGGGAGGAACACTTCCAACAGAGACGGCCCTGCCGTTGATGAGCAGCGCCGGGGAACCCATGATCCCATATCGGGCGATCTCCCGGAGGTCCGTCACATGATCCACCGTTGCCGGGAGATTAAGCTCGGTGAGCACTTCCATCACCATGTGCGTCAAAGCGGTGCATTGAGCGCAGCCTGCTCCGAGCACCTTAACTTCCAATTCCCCCGGAGCCTCTTCCAGGCAGGGTTGCCCCAGAAATTTTCGGAACTCCCGGACAAAAGCCCGGCCATAGTCCGCCCTTGCCCCGGCCGGGATGTAGTTGCTCCGTCCCAGTTCGGCGAGCATGAAAGCGCACATCTCCTCGTCGCTCCTGCCTTCATGGCTGGCGGACATCTCCTCCAGGAGTTGTCCGAGGCCCATGATGCCGACCGTGAACTTACCCACCCTGATCCGAGCGATATCCTTTTGCTCCATTGGGGAGTCCTCTTGAATACTTTCGTATTGGGCCAAATAGGAAATATCTTTCCAAAAAAAATTTGCTACCCGGTCGATGACTTCTTTGCCTGGCCCAGCGCCTCGATTTGTTCCTGCAACCGTTGGCCCAGGAAGTCGTTTACGCACCCGATGAAGCCGGCCACGCACTTCATCTGCAAAGAGTAGTAAATGTTTGTGCCCCTGCGCTCATCGTGGAGGATTCCGGCTTCCCTCAGAATGTTCAGGTGCTTGGAGACGGTTGAAATGTCCGACCCGACGATGGCCTGAAGCTCACACACGCAGCGTTCGCCCTCAAAGAGGCTCTCCACCATCTTGAGCCTGCTCGGGTGTCCGAGGGCCTTGAAAACCTTTGCGCGCAGTTCGAGGTAATAGGTTATTCCGTCCATGACTTTTCCTTTTTGGCATAATAGCCAAATTCATCGGCCCGTTTCAACTCTTTTTTCATTTTTTTTCATAAGGGTTCAAATGACCTCCAGGGCTGCATGGCGGCCTTTTGGCAAGGTTTGCGGTCTGGAACATATTTTGCTCTTGTTTGCCGGGTGGCGCCTTCATGCCAATTCTATGACTGGGCGTTGGAGTCCGTCGGAGGGCATGGGAAGGCATAGGACGAATTGGACATAGGACATATAAAGAGGGCGGGAGCGAACCGGCCGGTGAGAGTCCATGGACCCGGAGACACAATCAGGGATGGCGCGGCGGAAAGTCAAATGTTTTAGCCACAGGGATGGGATAAGTTCAAAAAATGAATTCGGCAACTACCGGGCGAGGTAATTGTCCGCTGCTAATAGTGCAGGTCGATGTACCGCAGGAAGAGAATACGGGAGACTATTACTACAGGGCGTATGCTCCCGGAGTCGGAATGGCGCGGTGCGAGTCCGTTTATACCCTGAACCTCACCAATGTCCACCGGATGAAACATAAACTGATGGAGTTGGCGGATGTGCTCATTTTGAACAATATCTGCGACGCGGACATTCTTCCCATCGTTAAGGAGAGAAAAAAACAGGGCAAATTGACTGTCTACGAACTGGCCGACGACCTGGCCGACATGCCGGCCTCCAATCCCCGAAAGGAATTTTACAATCAAGCCAAAAACCTGCTCCTGGTGAGGCGGTTCGCCAATTACTGCGACGCCGTGCAATTCAGTTCTCATGAGCTGCGGAGAAAATACGGCTATCTGAACAAGGTCTCGGTGGTATTTCCCAATAACATACTGGCCATGCCATCACGAAGAGAAGATGAATTTCCGGAGCCCCTGGTGGTGGGCTGGGGCGGGAGCTTCGGCCATTTCGAGGACATGAAGAGAGTTTCCGCGCCCCTTATGGATTGGGTGTTGTCCAGAAGTGATGTCCGGCTACACCTGATGTGCGCGGCTCCCATTCGGGAGCTTTTTGAAAGGCTGCCGGAAGAGCGGGTGAAATGGTTCGCGCCAGGGTCGCTCGAAGATTACTACAGGTTTGTCTCGTCGCTGCATATCGGCATTGCGCCTTTGGAAGACACACCGTTCAACCGGTCCAGATCGGACGTGAAATTTCTGGAATACGCGGCCCACGGAGTTGTCCCGATCCTCCAGGCTACCGGCCCCTATGTCTTGTCGGTTAAAGACGGGGAGACCGGCTTTTTGTACCGGTCGCTGGAGGAGCTGATCTCCATACTCGATAAACTGGCAGGTGAGCCTTCGATGCGAATCGAGGCGGCAAGAGGCGCCAGGGAGTATGTCCAGAGCGAAAGAGACCAGCTTCGGCGGGGAGGCGACCGGGTGGAGTTCTATCGCGAACTGCTTTCCGGGGCGGTGGGCAACCACGCGCAGCGGGTCTTTGAGGAATGCTGCAAGCTGGCCGGTGCGCAAATGTGCGGCAGGAATCTCTTTCTTGGTTCCACCCGGTTCGAGTTGCTGCTGATAAACGGGTTGATGCTGCTCGGGAAAGGGCCCGCATGTTGGGAAATGTTCCGGGAGGCGATGGCGATGGAGCCGACAAGTTATATGCCCTGTCTGTTTGGCGCCGGTGTATCCGATGATCCGGTCGGCTTTTTGGAAAAAGCGGTAAGAAACAACCCCCGCTCGATTGTATCCTGGCTCAGCCTGGCCTGGGAATGGGGCCGCAAAAGCGATAGCGGGAGGGCCATGCAATGTTTCAAGACGGCCGCGGATCTCTTCCCGGAGTACGAGCAACCCTATATCGAATGCGCCAACTACTTGAACGGGATCGGTATGACGGCCGAAGCAATGTCACTGCTAAAGGTGGCCGTCTCAGTAATCCCGGAAGCGATCAAATCGATTCGCCCCTCTTAGCTCTGCCACCCCCTCTTGGCGCTTCGCGCCCCGGACACCAAGTGCCCGGGCCACCCGACTTAAGCGGGTGGAACAGACTTTTACGCCACCTGCGCCGGCGCTCCGGATCGCGGGCTACGTAGTGTGCGGCACAACCGCCGCGATCCGGATCCTGCGGGGGGGCGGGGGCTCATGTCAATGCTGTTGAGTTAGGACTGACTTAGACGTAGTTGCGGTCAAGACGCGTCAAACAGATGGGTTTCACTGCGTTTCACCCATCCTACAGCGGCTCTCGACGGGTTGATGTAGGATGGGTGGAGCGAAGGCGCAACCCATCAGGCAAATCTTGAACGCAACCTGGTATTAAGGTGCGCCCACGGCCCCGGCGTTCCGGTCGCGGCCTCGTCGCGTGCGCCACAGCCGCCGCGATCCGGATCCCGCGGGGGTGCGGGGGGCTCGTGTCCCCCCAACCCCCGCTCTTTTGATCTTCGTCTTGTGAATTGGGGGCTCATGACCTCCCCCCGCTCATTTGCCCTTTGCCTTTGCAGCTTTCGCCTGCCAAAATAGTTCTTGACACCGACTGCCTTCAGGAGCATTTTTCCCCCCGCCGGGGCCGTATCTATGTACTTAAGATGGAAGCAGAAAAAGAAATGCAACTGGATATGAAGGGCGCCGCCGCCTTATTTTCCGTTTCAGAGAAGACTCTTTCCCTTTGGATAAAGACGAAAAAGCTGCCCTCCTACCAGGTAAACGGGCAATATTGGTTCAATCGAGCGGAGTTGCTGGAATGGGCCACCGAACATAAAGTGGCTTTGTCCGGGCAGATCATCGAGGCCGAAAAGGGAGGGGCGCCGGTTCGACTGGATGAGGCGCTGCGACTGGGGGGGATTTTCCACGATATCGGCGGAACGGACAAGGCGTCCGTTCTAAACGCGGTGGTGGACGTGATGAACCTGCCGCCGGAAGTGGACCGCACCAGCTTTTGTCAATTATTGCTGGCTCGCGAATCGCTTGGAACCACCGCCATCGGGGACGGCATCGCCATCCCGCACGCACGCCACCCCATAGTGCTGCACACATCGCATCCCACTGTAACCCTCTGTTTTCTCGAAAATCCCATTGATTTCGGCGCGGATGACGGTCGGCCCGTGGACATTTTGTTCACCCTGGTGTGTCCCACGGTGCGGGGCCATCAGCAGTTGCTGGCGGCGCTGGCCCTGGGGCTCAAGGACGGCCGATTCCGGTCCGTGCTGACGCGGAAGGCTTCCGGCCGGGAAATATTGGAAGAAGCCGAGCGGGTAAGCGAGCAAATCTCCGCCCAAATGGCCGATTCTCACCACTAAAATTACAGCACGCGGAGATCGAAAGAATTCTATGCTGATGGTCCTCCTGGCAACAGGCTTTCTTCTTTTCTGCGGCGCCATCGCTCTTCTGGGGGGGCGCAAGCCCGCGGCGGCCAATCTTATCGGCTGTTGCGGCGCCGTTCTGGGTAGCCTCGCGGGTTTACTGGAGGCCGTGCGGGTTTTGTCCGCCGGCCACACCGAGCAGATCCGATGGGAGTGGGACGTGCCGTATGGTTCGTTTTTCGTTCGAATCGATGCTCTTTCCGCATTGTTCCTGATCCCGATTTTCATCCTGTGCGCCGTCGCCGGGCTCTACAGCCTGGGGTATATGAAGGGTTACGCGGGGCGCAAGAACCTGGGCGCCTACTGGTTTTTTTTTAACGGACTGGCGGCAAGCATGGCCATGGTGGCCGTTGCGGCAAACGGGGTGCTCTTTCTGATTTCCTGGGAAGTAATGGCCCTGTGTTCTTTTTTCCTGGTGACCTTTGAAAACGAGGACAAAAAGGTTCAGCGCGCCGGATGGATATACCTGGCCGCGACCCACATCGGTACGGCGTTTCTGCTGGTGCTGTTTCTGACGCTCGGACGGCTGGCCGGGGGCGGTTCCCTGGATTTCGACGCCTTCCTGGCGGCGAGTGGCCACATGGGAGCGGCCGCCGATGTCATTTTCCTTTTGGCCCTGGTCGGTTTCGGCGCAAAGGCCGGTTTCGTTCCCCTGCACATCTGGCTGCCGGAGGCCCATCCGGCGGCGCCGAGCCCGGTGTCCGCGGTTATGTCCGGGGTCATGATCAAAACCGGGATATACGGCATCCTGCGGGTACTGACTTTGCTTGGGCCCCCGCATCTTTTGTGGGGATGGCTTCTGGTGGGCATAGGCCTTGTTTCCGGAATTCTGGGAGTGCTGATGGCTCTTGCCCAGCACGATCTGAAGCGGTTGCTGGCCTTCCACAGCGTTGAAAACATTGGGATTATCGCCCTGGGACTGGGGCTTGGCATCCTGGGGGTGGTGTGGGGGTTGCCGGCTCTGGCCGTTTTGGGCTTCGGGGGCGGGTTGCTTCACGTTATAAACCACGCCCTCTTTAAGGGGCTTCTCTTCATGGGGGCCGGCTCGGTTCAGCATGCCACCGGGACGCGGG
>JARLHP010000081.1 GCA_031292195.1 Syntrophobacteraceae bacterium | reverse complement strand
GCCCGGCTGTCCGCGACATGGGGTTCGATGGACCGGGCGACTTCCTCGGTTGCCGGGGTGGCGTAGGGGGCAAGAGGAACTTTCCCCAGCATAAGCCAAACCTCGGGCAGGACCTTGGAGTCGAACGAAAACCCGGCGATCGTGAAGGCGGTCGCCATGGGCGGATGGGCATGAACAATGGCCGACACGTCGGGTCTTGCGCGATAGACCAGCAGGTGCATTCGTATTTCGCTGGAAGGCTTCAGCGGGCCTTCCAGAAGAGTTCCTTCCATACCGGTTTTTGCAATCTCTTCGGGCGCGATCTCCCCCTTTGACACACCGCCGGGAGTTATAAGAATAGAGTCCGGGCCAAACCTGCAGCTTACATTGCCGTCGCTTGCCGCGATCAGCCCCCCGCTTTCCAGCTTGCGGCAGACCCTTACTATTTCGAGACGCAAATTCATCTCTTGACTATCCATCCGGCGCCCTCCAAAATCCTGTTGTTTTGACCGTTTCGACCGATTCTGCTATTGATGCGGGTCTTATCCACGTCACCATACTATAATTTAGACCGAATGGGATCTTCGGAGGAGAAGAAAAAATATGATCAGGTGGTTCAAACGTAAGAAAGATAAAGGAGCGGCGGAAGTAGAGAACGTACCAGCCATGGAACCGGTTGAGGCCGAAGAGTCCGGGGAGAACGATACTTCGACCGCACCGGCCGAAGAGATCGCAGGGGAAGCCGAAATACGGCGGGAAACAGAACCGGAAGCCGAGGCGGAAATCCAATCCGCGGCGCCTGAAAATGAGGGTGGCCCCGAGGATTTGCGGCCGGACGAAGACGAGTTGCCAGGCGATGAGACCGGGGACGAAGCAGAAGAGGAAGATGAAATCCAGGAAGAAGGAGTTCCCCGCAAGGGTTTTTTCAAACGCCTTCGCACCCGTCTAAAAGGCACTCGCGAAAAATTTACTCACCGCATAGACCGGCTGGTTCTGGGCAGGAAGATCATAGATGACGACCTGCTCGATGAACTTGAAGAGATTTTGATCACCTCCGATTTGGGGGTGAAAACCACCTCCTTGCTTCTTGGCAAGGTGGCCGACAAGGTGAAGAGAAAAGAGTTGAGCGACCCCGCAAAGCTCCGCGAGCAGATACGCGCCGAAATCAGGTCCACTCTTGAGATCGAGGCCCCCGCGCTCGACTACCGCGCACAGAAGCCCCTGGTCGTCCTGATCGTTGGGGTAAACGGCACGGGAAAGACGACCACGACCGGCAAACTGGCCGCCCAGTTAAAACGGGAGGGCCTCAAACCCATGCTGGTGGCCTGCGACACCTTCCGGGCCGCCGCAGTCGAGCAACTGTCCGTATGGGCAGAGCGCACCGGCGTTCCGGTGGTAAAGCAGAAGAGCGGGTCGGATCCTTCCGCGGTGGCTTTCGACGCTCTGGATGCGGCGGTTTCCCGCGATATCGACGTGGTGCTGATGGACACCGCGGGCCGCATGCACACCAAGGTCAATCTGATGGAGGAGTTGAAAAAAATCCACAGGGTGGTCGAGAAGAAAATGCCGGGCGCCCCTCACGAGGTCTTTCTCGTCCTGGATGCCTCGACCGGCCAGAACGCCCTGTCGCAAGCCAAGCTTTTCAAGGAGGGCATCGGTCTTACCGGTCTCATCCTCACCAAGCTGGACGGCACGGCCAAGGGAGGCATTGTGGCGGCCATCTGCGAGGAACTCCAGGTGCCGGTGCGCTATATCGGGATCGGAGAAAGCGTCGACGACCTGCGCCCCTTCGATGCCGAAGAATTTACCAATGCGCTGTTTTGACGAAAAAGGATTGATCTTTTAGCCCGCGGTTGTTATAATAAAGGTGTCATGTTCCTGTGGAATTCCCGCGCGGTCCCCGAAAGAGGGGAGTCCGTTTGTCGGGGAAAGCGCCGCGAGCCTTCAAGGCGGCGTGGCGAGCATTCGGCGGGAACACGATTGGGTGTTAACACAAATGAAGAGGTGGAGATTGGAACTAGCGAGCGGGCCCCCCGGATGCGGTTAAAATGCGCATCCGGGGGGCTTTCATTTTGTGGACCACGGGTCACCGGGGTCCGAAGAAACTAACGGGGGGCGGCCGATGAACCTGTCGCCTGCAGCGAGCACTTCGTAAAATCGATCTCCTTACCGCATTTTCCGCAAATGTGCTTCTTATCGAATTCATCCGAGAAAATTTCTTTCTCCTCTCCACATTCCGGGCAAGCACAGGAAAAGGACTGCAGGCTCTTCAACTGCTCGAATCCAGGACAGTGTTGCGGTGTCGTCATTTGTCGGCTCCTCTTTTGGATGATGATGAAGTTTACGTTCCACAAAGCGCATGAGCGCGCGATATAAAGACCGATCCGGCGTCACCTCCGTTGCGGGTTTTCCACCCCCCGGAGAGTTCGAGTCCGGGCCTTCAGGAGAGGCCGTATCCCATGGAACCCAGGTTTTTGAGAGAAAATCTGGCTTCCTCGACCGTGGCGCCAAGCTTCCAGGGCTCCATGAAGCCGCAGAGCATCAGCTTCCAGCCTTCTTTATCGTAGAAAATGTCGGCATCGTCCTCACACGTTATGCCGCACCCCTCTTCGCCCAATATTTCATACAGGGTGTCCCTGATCTGCCGTTCACCTTCCATATCGTAGTCTCCATTATCGGGATTATGATGAGTTTTTCAACTGCCTTGTTTAAGATTTTTTTAATTACGATTTCAATGCCGGGCAATAGAGGCGACCGATGGTAAAAACCGGAAACGCTACGATTTGATTCCGAGCGCCTCCCGCAAATAGGGCGCGGTATGCGAAACAGTGGAGCGGGCAACCTCCTCCGGGGTTCCGGCCGCCACTATCCGCCCGCCACCCTCACCGCCTTCCGGACCTAGATCCAGCACGTAGTCGGCCGATTTTATGACGTCCATATGATGCTCGATCACGATGACGGTGTTCTCCTGGTCCACCAGCTTTCGCAGTACCAGCAGCAGTTTGCTGATGTCTTCAAAATGAAGGCCGGTAGTGGGTTCATCCAGAATGTAGAGCGCCTTTCCCTGACCCCGCCGGCTCAATTCGGCGGCCAGCTTCACCCTTTGCGCCTCGCCTCCGGAAAGAGTCGTGGCGGGCTGTCCCAGTCGTATGTATCCCATTCCGACCCCGATCAGTCCGTCGAGTTTGGAGCGAATGAGGCGGAAGTTGGCGAAAAAAGCCGCCGCCTCGTATACGGTCATATCGAGCACGGAGGCTATCGAGCAGCCTTTATAGGTGATGTCCAGAGTATCCCGGTTATACCTGCTTCCCCCGCAAACCGGGCAGGTCACGTAGATGTCGGGCAGAAAATACATCTCTATGCGCTGGAGACCCTCGCCGCGGCAGTGTTCGCACCGCCCGCCCCTGGCGTTAAACGAAAAGCGGGCGGGAGAATACCCCCGGGCACGGGCTTCGGGCGCCCTTGAAAACAGCTGCCGGATAAGTTCGAAGACCCCTGTATAGGTAGCCGGAATAGAGCGCGGGGTCCTGCCGATCGGCGACTGATCGACCAGGATCACCTTTTGCACCCTTTGGGCGTTTTCCAGGGCCGCAAACGGGGCGGGATGAGTTTCCACTTTATAAATCATCCGGGCCAGCGCGCGGTAGAGCGTATCGAGAACCAGCGTGCTCTTGCCCGAACCCGAAACCCCGGTGACACAGGTAAGCAGCCCGTACGGAAAATCGGCGCAAATCGACTTGAGATTGTGTCCTGAGGCCCCCGTCAGCCGAAAAAAATCAGAACCTCTCTTCCTGCATTGTGGAATTTCTATGCGCTTTTTGCCCGATATATACAGACCGGTAAGCGAGGCGGGACACTCGCCGATCCTCTCCGGAGGCCCCGAAAACATCACCTCGCCGCCTTCGGTTCCGGCGCCGGGACCCATGTCGATTACATGGTCCGCGCGCAGGATCGTCTCCCTGTCGTGTTCCACCGTGACAAGACTGTTGCCTGCGTCCCGCAGCCGCATCAGGAGCCCCAGGAGCCTGCGGTGATCGCGCGGATGCAACCCTACGCTGGGCTCATCGAGAACATAGAGCACCCCCGATAGATTTGCTCCCACCTGGTGGGCCAACCGTACCCGCTGGGCCTCTCCACCCGAAAGCGTGTTCGAGGAGCGCTCGAGCGTCAGGTAGGGCAGGCCGAGTTCCACCAGGTTGTGGAGGCGGCTAAGCATCTCCTTTTTAGGCCGATTGAGAATCTCCCGGCGTGATTGCTCGAACTCGAGTCCTTCCAGCCACTCGGCCGCCCCGGGTGGGGTCATCGCCAGAACGCGGTCGATGGAAAGCCCGCCCAACCGCACCGAGCGGGCGGAATCGTTTAGCCTTGTTCCCCGGCACGCCCGGCATTGCGGCTGATCGGAGGGGTCCGGGGGCGCCGGACCGGTTTCCTCTTCGAGGTCGCCCTCTGTCTTCTTCGAAGAGCGGCTCGACACTTCCGGCACGTCCTCACCGACAAACCCCAGCCCCCGGCATTCGGAACACATGCCGGCAGGGTGCTGGAAAGAGAAAAGGCCGGGAGTAAGCTCCGGACCCGTGAATCCGCAGGAAGCGCAACGCGCCGATTCGCTGTAGGATTTTTCGAAGCCTTCGGGGGTGGCGACCGCAGCCGTTCCCGGCGCGGTCTTGAAGGCCAGTTCCAGCGAGTCGATCAGCCGCCTTTGCTTTTCATCGTCCAGGACAAGGCGATCGATGACAATCTGGAGGGCGTGGCTGGTTCTGCGGGGAAGAGACGGAAGCGGGTCCAGCACATAGACCGACCCGTATGCGCGCACCCTGCCGAAACCGTCGCGCCGCAGCTTTCTTAGCAGGTTTGGCAGTTCCTTTTCGGGAACCTCGCCCAGGGGGGCGAGGACCAAGAGGCGGCTTTTCGCCGGAAAACTCGCCAAAAGATCGGCCACAATTTCCCGGACCGTCCAGCCCCGAACGGGCACATTGCAGGTCGGGCAATAGACCGTGCCCAGCCTGGCGAATATAAGTCTCAGGTAATCGCTTATTTCAGTCAGAGTAGCCACGGTCGAGCGAGGATTGTTCGGCAAACCCTTTTGTTCGATGGCAATCGCTGGGCTTAAGCCCTCGATTTCATCTACCAGCGGCGCGTTGAGTCTTCCGGCGGTCTGGCGCGCATAGGTGGAAAGCGCCTCCAGGTAGCGCCTCTGGCCTTCTGCGAAAAGAGTGTCGAAGGCCAGCGAGGATTTGCCCGATCCGCTCACCCCGGTGATTACCACGAAACTGTTTCGCGGGACCATCAGGTCGATGTTCTTGAGGTTATTCTGCCTCGCGCCCCTTATGCGGATGAACTTTTCGGCCATTTCGACGCCTTTTCACCAGGGACGCGGCCCCTTGATTACCGCTCTTCCCGTGTATGCCAGACACGCAGGATATAAATGGTCGATTCCCGGAGTTCGTAGCGCATCTCATAGCGCCCCACCAGGACGCGTCGGACCTCGCGCGGTGCGAATTCTTCGAGCTTTTCGCCAAGACGCGGATGAACCACAAGACGGGCCGGGGCTGCGCCCAGCAATTGGATCGTGCGAGCCGCAGCGCGTTTATCGACCGACGAAAGGAAGTCGTAGAGTCGCGCCAGATCGGAAAGGGCTTTAGTCGTCCATTTCACTTCCATCAGCGCGGCACAGGCAGCGGGTTTTCGGTGTCGAGGCTCTCCGCCCAGGCCTGCACGGCCTGATGGTCGATAACATTGCCGGCATCGACATCAACCAGGGCTTCCAATGTCAGCCGGCGGCGTTCTTCCTCCTGCTCCACCCAGGCGGACAAAGCCTGTTTAATGATCCACCCGCGCGAGCGCTCAAGGCGAGCCGCCAATTGGTCGACTTTCTCGGCTAATGCTAAAGGGACATGTGCAGTCAGCACTTTCGTAGTCACTGAAAAATTCCCTTCCACCGACATTGCTGAAAAATCAATTTAAATCATAACGATTAATTTCGATTCATTCAAGCTCGCAATGGTGGTTTACTTATGCGCGGCCCGGGTCTTGGCCGCGCATGCCTCCGGCGCCGGAAACATAAAGACCCTGCCGCCTGTTGACCGCAATGGAAGCCGCAAGCGAAACCGCGGCGATAAGGCTTCCCGGATCTGCAAATCCTTTTCCGGCGATATCGTAGGCCGTCCCGTGATCGACCGAAGTGCGCACGATCGGAAGCCCCAGGCTCACGTTTACGGCATCGCTAAAATGGGCGAGCTTTACCGGAATGAGCCCCTGGTCGTGGTACAGGGCCACGACCGCGTCAAACTCCCCCGCCATGGCCCGATGGAACACCGTATCGGCCGGCCACGGCCCGCTGACCAGGGGCCGCAAATCACCCTCGGGGTGAGGGCCGGCTTCCAACTGCCCTATAACCGGCCTTATCGTTTCGATTTCCTCGACCCCGAATTTCCCCGCTTCCCCGCAGTGGGGGTTGAGGCCGCAAACCCCTATACGGGGTGATTTCAAGGCGAAGTCCCGCAACATCGCCTGCGAGGTGATGCCTATCACCTGCCGTAGAAGCTCTTTTGTAATCAGCCCCGGGACCTCGGCCAAAGGAACGTGAATCGTTGCCAGAGCCACCCTCAGCACCGGTCCGGCAAGCATCATCACCACGTTTTTTGCTCCCGTCAGGTCCTGGAGAAATTCGGTATGTCCCGGAAAGGAAAACCCCTGCCGGTGGAGCTGTTCCTTGTTTATGGGGCAGGTGCACACGGCGTCGACCATCCCGGCGCCGGCCAGTTCCGTGGCCATTCGTATCCATGAGACCACTGCCTCGCATGCCGCAGGTGAGGGATGGGCGAAGGGGATATCGGCGGGCGTAAGGGGGGCCGGTCCACTTCCTCCGCGGACCGGGCCGCTCCAAAGGGGGATCGCCCCCCCGCCTGTCGAAGCGAGGCCGGCCAGACAACCTCTCAGCTCTGTAGCCGGTTCCAAAATCGGTACAACCTTGGCCGGGGAACCCACCAGCTTTAGGGCGCGCTCCAACGGCAGCCTGTCTCCGACTACCACAGGAAGGCGCTCCTCTGTAAACCCCGGCGAATCGAAAGCCTTGACGATTACTTCCGGCCCCACCCCGCACGGGTCTCCCATCGTTATTGCAACTACCGGCTGCATTGCCATTACCTCCCAAAGTAGATTAGATCGATATTATCATGCCCCGACAAAGCGACAGAAAAAAAATCCACCGCAGAGACGCGGAGGGCGCAGAGAAAGGCCAGATACGCCGCAAGATTGGGCTAAGATCTGTAGGTTGGGGTGAGCATCCGCGAACCCCAACAGGAGCCGCTGCAGGAGGGGTGAAACCCATCTATTTGACGCGTCTTGAGCGCAACTTCGTATCAGTCGCGTCCGACACCCGGAAACCCCGAAAAGTCCGTGGCTTGGGCTTGGCGATCCCGGCCGCGGCGGCACGCCGCCCCCGGCTGGCGGTCCCACCGCCCGAAAATGCTTAAAAGTTGATTAGAAACGTTGTAGAGTCAAAGACAAAGGGGGGCTAATGAAAAGCGATCCCAAGGACTCGAAAAAACAGGCGCATACCTCTCCGTCCCCATATTGTTTTATGGACGTTGTTGCCGGGGAGGCCGAAGAGTACGCCAGAGGCCATACCTCGCCCCTGTCCGGCCTGCTGGAGGAGATCGAAAACTTCTCCCTTACGGCAACGCCATACCCCAGTATGCTCACAGGGCGGGTCGAAGGCCGTTTTCTGCAGCTTATCGTCCAGTTGTCCGGCGCGCGCCGGATCGTGGATATCGGCACTTTCACCGGTTATTCGGCCCTGGCCATGGCGGAAGCTTTGAGCGGGGAAGGGCGAATACTCACCATCGAGCGAGATCTCCATTTTGCCAAAATCGCACAGGGCTTTTTCGACCGCAGCCCTGCCGGCGCCCAAATAGCCCTGCGCACGGGCGAGGCCCTGGAAATCCTCCGGTCGCTTCCCGATGAGCAAACGGACCTGGTCTTTATCGATGCCGACAAGCAAGGGTATGCGGCGTATTACCGGGAATCCATGAGGATCCTGAAAACCGGGGGACTTTTGCTTACCGACAATGTACTGTGGTACGGTAGGATTTTCCATCCGAAAGATGATGACAGCCGAGCGATTGCCGACTTCAATGAATTGGTGAATGCGGACAGCGCAGCCGAAAGGTTGTTTCTTACCATCCGCGACGGCATCTACCTGATCAGAAAGCGGGCCGCCTGATGGAACCGGGTTCGGCCCGCGCCGGCGCGCCGTGGCGCCCGGCGGTGAATCCGTGGCTGATTGCGGCCGCGATGATCCTGCCGACCTTCATGGTCGCCCTGGACACTTCGGTTGCCAACGTGTCGCTTCCCTACATTTCCGGCAGCCTGTCGTCGAGCCTCGATGAAGCCACCTGGGTCCTGACCAGCTACCTGGTGGCCAACGCCATCATATTGCCCATTTCCGGCTGGATTTCGCAGGTGCTGGGCCGCAAGCGCTTCCTCATCATCAGCATGGTCGTTTTCACTTTTGCCTCCTTTTTTAGCGGCGCCGCCATCAGCCTGAATATGCTGATAGTCGCCCGTGTAATCCAGGGGGCGAGCGGCGGAGCGCTGCTGCCGATTTCGCAGGCCGTGCTCCTGGAAAGCTTTCCCCTGGAAAAGCGGGCCGAAGCGATGGCGGTCTATGCCCTGGGGGTCATCGTCGCCCCGGTTGTCGGTCCCACCTTGGGCGGCTGGATTACCGACAGTTAGTCATGGCGCTGGGTTTTCTATATCAACCTGCCGGTTTGCCTGCTGGCCATCATGTTGGCCCGGCTGTTCATCGAAGACCCCCCGTACATCCGGGGCATGGTCCCCAAATCAGTCGATTACAGCGGCTTCGCCCTGATGGCCGTGGGACTTGCGGCGCTGCAGGTCGTCCTTGACCGGGGGGAAAGGGCCGACTGGTTTGCCTCCAACTGGGTTTGGCTGGCCTCAATTTCTTCCGCCCTCTGTCTGGGAGGATTCATAATCCGGGAGTTGACCTGCGCCGAGCCGGTAGTGGAGCTGCGGGTACTGGGAGACCGTAACTTTGCCGTAGGCTTCGTTCTGGCCACCGTTTACGGATTCATTCTGTACGGAACGCTGGTCATGCTGCCTCTTTTCCTGGAAGACCTCATGGGCTACACCGCTCTCAACACCGGCCTGGCCATTTCTCCCCGCGGCATGGGCGCTCTCGTCTCGGTCACCATTGCGGGCCGCTACCTGAAGAAAATCGATGGCCGCATCGTGATCGTAGTGGGCCTCTTCCTTCTTGCCTGCGCGCTCTTTATTCTCAGCCGCATCGATCTCGAGATCTCCATCTTCAGCGTCATCTGGCCCAACGTGCTCATGGGATTTGCGATCGGGATGGTTTTCGTTGTTTTGACCACCATGGCGGTCTCGACACTGCCCAATGAAATGATCGGGACCGCAACCGGCCTCTACAACCTTATGCGGGGCGTGGGCGGGAGTATCGGCATCGCGGTGGTGACAACTTTCCAGTCGCGATACGCGCAGTTTCACCAGTCGGTGCTGGTCTCCCATCTAACGCCCTACAGAGTCACATTCCAGCAGTCGTTCCAAAGACTGGAAACATTGTTTCGAGTTACCGGAAATTGCGTTGCGTCAAAAGAGAAAGCCTACCTGGCAATTTATGACACACTGGTGGCCCAGAGCACCGTATTGGCCTTTCTCGACAACTGGAGGATGCTTGCCTGCCTGGCCCTTTCCAGCATCCCCGTGGCGTTGCTGTTTAAAAAAACGGGCCCGAAGAAAGGGCGTTAAGGCCGCTGAAGCTTCGTTTCCGGCTTCCCCACCCCGGGACGTCCCCGCATGGTCTGCCGGCAGATTCTACCCGGTTTATTTCCCTCGGGAAATTTTGGATTGCAGTCGCTCGATCCGGGCGGGTGTGAGCATCAGGCCGTTTGAGTCGAAAACCTTGGCCATGGCCGGAACCTGCAGGCGGAACAGCCCCGGATCGAGGCTCGGGCGAGGTGTAAAAGAACTGATGGTGATCTCGTTCGTATTTCCCAGAAGGTCCTGGGTCTGGACGCGGGAAATAAGGGAGGTGCGAAGATTTATCCACAGATAGGCGAACTTGATGCCGGGGTCCTGGCGCAGGGGCGTTAGCTGCAAAACGGCCGTTTCCGGTGTTGACAGCACCGGGTCCAGGGTCACGTTGAAGTTGTCTCTCAGCCTCAGCGCTCCGTCAAAGAAGGTGCTGGCCAGAGGTGAGGTGAAGAGCTTCTGCGCATCAAAGAGCGTGATCCGGTTTTCATCGCTGGAATAGAGCCAGGCAAACTTGTTGTTGGCGACAAAGGCCTGTTTTTCCGGTATGTCATACTCCCACCGCATCAGCCTCGGCTTGGCGTAATAGAGTCTCCCGGTGGCCTTTTCGGCGCCCAGGGTCGATGCGGCGGCCGATACGGTTTTTTGGCTGAAAACAGCCGTGAAGGCATGGATGCTCCGGTAATTGGCTTCGGTTTTGGAAAGTATTTCCCCGATCGACTGGGCCGGGCCGGCCGCCGGCGCCTGACCTGCCGAACACAGGAGAAAAAGGATGCCCAGTAAACAGGAAGACGAAAGCCGGAAGGACTTTTTTCCAACAGCACGATTCGTATTGTTCACCATATAATTCCCCGTACAAAAACAAGCAGTAGGTTGGGCTGTAGGTTGGGCTAAGCGTAGCGCAGCCCAACATTGGGTGTTCCGAGATCCGTAGACTGGGCCCCCGGGGGCCCAACAAGAACTTTTCAGAGCAGTCTCTCATGTCGTCCCGGGACACCCGGAAACCAAGAAAAGTCCGTGGTTTGGGCTTGGCAATCCCGGCCGCGGCGGCACGCCGCCTTCAGGACAACCGCCTGCCAAGCACCTCCCGGGGCTTAATCCCGTCGGAAGGCGACACTATCCCCTGATGCTCCATCACCTCTATCATGCGCGCGGCGCGATTGTAACCCACCCGCAGTCTTCTTTGCAGCATGGATATGGAAGCCTGCCTGGTTTCCACAACCAACTGGACCGCCTCTTCATATTTTTCGTCCAGCTCTTCTTCGGCGATCTCCGCGGCGGTGCCTTCCTCGCGCAGGTCAATCCTGTCCTTGAGCGGGTCTTCCAGAAGCTTCTGCGCTCTCCAGTGTTCGGTCAGCCTCTCGATTTCAGCGTCTGAGACGAAAGCCCCGTGAATACGCTGGAGCTTTGCGGCCCCCGGAGGAAGAAACAGCATGTCTCCGGCCCCCAGAAGGGCCTCGGCCCCCGAACCGTCCAGGATGGTCCTCGAATCTATTTTGGAGGAGACCTGGAACGAAATGCGGGTGGGAATGTTGGCCTTGATTATTCCCGTCAAAACGTCCACCGAAGGCCTCTGGGTGGCCAGGATGAGATGTATGCCCGCCGCACGCGCCATCTGCGCCAGGCGCGTGATGGATTCTTCGACCTCGCGCGAGGCCACCATCATCAGGTCGGCCAGTTCGTCGATGATTATAACCACGTACGGCAGCTTGCAGTGGTGAAGACCCGTATCCGACACAGCCTCCGGTTCACTCTCCGCCTCTTTGCGCTCCCGGGGCCTTTCCCGGACCAGTGTCCGATTATAGCTCTCGATGTTGCGAACGTTCTTGTCGGCCAGAAGCTTGTAGCGAAGCTCCATTTCCTCCACGGCCCAGCGAAGCGCCCTGGTGGCCATCTTGGCGTCGGTCACCACCGGGTGTATGAGATGAGGGATCCCTTCGTAGCTGCTCAGTTCGATTCTTTTGGGATCGATTAGAAGCAGGCGCAGATCTTCGGGGGAGTTTTTGAAAAGCAGGCTGCTCAAAAGGGTATTGATGCAGACGCTCTTTCCGGTACCGGTTGCCCCGGCGATGAGCAGGTGAGGCATTCTGGCCAGATTGGCGGCCACCGGACTGCCCGCTATGTCTTTTCCCAGGGCGATGGAGAGGGCGCCCGAACTGGAGAAGCTTTCCGTTTCGAGCACCGCCCGAACCGTGACCAGCTCCCTTTTGAGATTGGGGATTTCGATTCCCACCGCCCCCTTGCCCGGAATCGGGGCCACCACCCGTATACTCATGGCCCTCAGGGCCATCGAAAGATCGTCGGCCAGGGTGACGATCCGGCTGATCTTTATGCCGGGCGCCGGGGCGTATTCATACATCGTTATGACCGGTCCGGGATTGATGCCCACCACCTTGCCCTGAACGCCGAAATCGGCCAGCTTTTCCGCGAGGACCGCGCCGTTTTGTTCCAGCTTTTTCCAGTCCGGTTTTACGTTCTCCGTCTCATAGATGTCGAGCAGCGTAAGTTCGGGAATCACATACTGCCCGGGCGCCACTTCCAAAGCGGCCGGTAAGGCAGCTTCCTTTCGCGCCTGCTTTTTGGGAAACAGCTCCGCCTGGACCAGCGGAGCCGAGACAGTCTCTTTCTTTTTTGCCCGTCTCGGCGGGGCCTCGGCCGTCTCGGGCAAGGGCTGCGCGCTGTCGTCTTCCACCCTTGCCTCCGCGGCCAGCCACCGCAACGCGTGGGCCCCCGCAGTTGAAATCTGCCTGAACGCGGCCTTGATCGTAAGCGGAGTTGCCAGCAGAAGAGCGATTAATAAAGTCCCCATCAGAACAATATGTGAACCCACCGCCGAAAGCCGCGCATCCAGAAAGCCGGCAAGCAGACTGCCGACTTTCCCCCCCGGCTGAAACCTCTGGCCGAAAAGTGGAATAGTGGGCCAGTGCAGCGCGGACAGACTCATTATGCTCAGCACAAGCAGACCGATTCCCAAAAGGCGCGGCCACAGCCCTTCGAGCGAAGAGCCTTTGAAAAGGTGCAGGCTGGTCCATAAGCCCGTGATGGCAACCCCGTAAGCCCCGATCCCGAAAAAAGCGATCAGCGGCCAGGCGAGGTTTGCGCCGAACCGGCCCACCAGATTTGCGGTAAAATGAATGGAAGGATTGAAAAAGGTAGGGTCTTCGGAGCTGTAGGACAAAATGCTGAAAAGAACCAGGAGCGAGATCGTCAAAACGATCAAAGCCCAGATTTCGTGCTTCTTTTCACTCATGAATACCGCCCTTGGGAACTTATCAAAAAAACCCTAAGTCCGATAGAACCATGGGACTTAGGGGACAAGCGCTAAATTTCCACCACAATCGGGTAAATAACAGGCCTCCTGTCGAGCAGTCGAATGAAGAAGCGCTTGAGATCGCGCCGGATTTGCTCCTGCAAAAGCGCACAGTCCAACTCGTGGGCTTCCTCCATCTGCCTGTCGATGTTTTCGAAAATTATGCACTGGCCCTCGTAGAGAATCTCGGGTTTGGTTTCTTCATGAATGAATCCCCGGCTGAATATGTCCGGGCCGCTCAGAATTTCATGGCTTTCCTTGTCTATCACCAGCGATACGATCACAAGGCCGTCTTCGGATAAATGCCTGCGGTCCCGCAGGACAAGGCCGCCCACGTCGCCCACCCCTTTTCCGTCCACAAAGACCCTGCCCGTCTCGATCCTGTCGGTTGTGCAGACCTCCTCGGGGCCAAAGCACATCACATTGCCGTTTTCGATCAACAGGCAGTTGGCAGGCGACATTCCCAGAGACAAGGCCAGCTGTCTGTGCTTTACCAGGTGGCGAAATTCGCCGTGAATGGGGACGAAGAAGCGCGGCTGGACCACGTTGATCAGAATCTTCAGCTCTTCCTGGCAGGCGTGGCCGGAGACATGGATGTCCTTTACCTGTTCGTGTATGACCTCGGCCCCGTTTCTGCACAGGTGGTTTATGATGTTTTGAATGGTGCGCTCGTTTCCAGGAATGAACCTGGAGGAGAGTATGATGGTGTCGCCCTCCCTTACTTTGAGCTTCTTGTGATCGTTGAAGGCCATGCGGCTAAGGGCGCTCATCGGCTCGCCCTGCGTCCCGGTGGTGAGCATCAGCACCTGGGAGTCGGGCATGTATTGGAGGTCCTGAATCGATATCTCATCGTCTCTGGTAAAGTCGAGATAGCCCAGTTCGCGCGCGATCCGAACGTTATTGATCATCGATTTGCCGCTCAGCAGCACCTTGCGGCCAAACTCGCGGGCAATATCGATCAGCTGCTGTATCCGGTGAAGATTGCTCGCGAACACAGCCACGATGACCCTTCCCTGCTTTTCCCGGAGCACATTGCGAAGCGTTACGCCCACTTCCTTTTCGGAAACCGTGTATCCCGGGCGCTCCACATTGGTCGAGTCGGAAAGAAGGGCCAGAACGCCTTCTTCACCGTAGGTGCCAAGCCTGGCGATATCCAGTCTTTTGTCGTCCACCGGCGTGTTGTCGATCTTGAAGTCGCCCGAATGGATGATCACCCCGACCGGGGTGCGGATGGCCAGTCCCACCCCATCCGGGATGCTGTGGCACACCCGGATGAATTCAAAGCCGAACGGGCCGATCTCGACCACCTGGCGGGCCACGATCTGGATAAGCTCGGTTCTGTCGAGCAAATTGTGCTCTCGGAGTTTTTCCCTGATCAGGGCCAGGGTCAGGGCCGTTCCATATATCGGGACGGCGAACTCCCGCAGGAAAAAGGGGATGGCCCCTATATGGTCTTCATGACCGTGGGTGATGACCAGGGCGGTCACCTTTTCTCTATTTTTGAGAAGATAGCTGAAATCGGGTATGACTATGTCGACGCCCAGCATTTCTTCTTCGGGAAACATCAAGCCGCAGTCGACGATCACGATGGAATCCTCGTATTCGAAGACCATCATGTTGAGGCCGATTTCGCCAAGGCCTCCCAGAGGAATGACCTTTAGAGTGGAACAGGCAGGTTTTTCAGACATCGCCTCAGATGCTACCCCCGTTTTGAGAAGGAACGCCCGGAGTATCCATGCTTGCTTTGCGGTCGCTACCCGCTTCCTCGGAAGTCAGATTGGCCCGTATGGCTTCCCGGACCTCTTCCAGCAGGCAATCGCGGCTTTTGGCATCGGCGCCCGCACTTTGAATCGGAGCGCCAATCGAAAATCGGATTTCGCCCGGATGGATAAGCCAGCTATTCTTGGGAAGAATGCGATAAGAGCCGCTGATGCTTATGGGAAGAATGGGCTGACCGGATTTTACGGCCAGAATGAACACGCCCTTCTTGAATTCCCTTATCACTCCGTCGGCACTCCTGGTGCCCTCCGGGAAAACGTATACCGAAGTCCCTTTCCGCACGACATCGGCCACCTTGTTCATGCTGGCAATGGCCTTCCTGCGGTCCCCCCGGTCGATCGGGACATAACCCGCCCGGGCCATGGCGTGACCCAGGACCGGCACTTTGAACAGCTCTTCTTTGGCCAGCCAACTAAATGTTATCGGCAGCTTCCCCAGGGCCGCAAAAATATCGAACCACCCCTGGTGATTGCTGACCAATATATAGGGACCGCCGCTTAAGTTCTGCGTACCCGTTAGACTTACCTTCACTCCGGCGGCCCAAAGATTGACGTTGCCCCAGAGCCTGGCCGTGGAAGTCGCCCACCCTCGGCTCACAAAAGAGCCTATGACGGCCAAAGACCCCAAAATCAAGGTGGACAGAACGAAAAAGATATAAAAAAAGACAGACCGCAGAACTCTCATTTTTCTCCACGCAAAAGGCGAATTTATATATAAAATTGTGATTTACTTTTGAGATTTTAAAACTTTAGTCTAAACTCTTTTCCTACGCTAGTCAATTGGAAGGACGGTCACTGGCCAAAGGCCGCAAGACCGGTCCGACGCGGGAAAAAACCAGCATTGTTTTCATATTTTTTGATCAATGATATAAGGTGGTCTGGATTTGGCGGAATGGCCCGCCTTATTCGACGGGGTTTGGACGGCGGGCTTTCCGGGACCGACGCCCGGGACAAAGCGCACCGGCGCTGGAACGTGTAGCTGGAACCTGTAGGGTGGGCAAAAGCGCAGCGTTGCCCACCAATCTGGTGGTCGCCACAAAGCATGCCCACCTCACCGCATCTCCGGCTCTGTGGGTAATCGCCAGGCGCCCGCCGGGAAGTTCGGGATGCAAAAGAGCTTGCGAGGAGAGTCTAAAGATGGCTAAAGGAACTATTAACAAGGTTATACTGGTCGGAAGGTTGGGCAAAGACCCGGACATTCGGTACAGCGCCAATGGCGTTGCGGTGGCTAAATTCAGCCTGGCCACCAATGACTTCGCACCGGCGGGGGCGGAGGGCAACCGGGAAGAGCGAACGGAATGGCATCGTATCGTCACTTTCGGCAAGACAGCCGAATTTTGTGGAAATTATCTGTCCAAGGGCCGCCTGGTCTACGTCGAGGGCAGCCTCCGGACCAACCAGTGGGAAGACCAGCAGGGGCAGAAGCGTTACACCACCGAAATCGTAGCCAGAGACCTGCAACTGCTGGGAAGCTCTGACGGACAGGCGCAGTCCGCCGGCGCCTCAGGCGGGCAGAACCAGATGAGAAGCGCGGGGGCTGCCGGACGTTCCGCGGTCGAAGAGTTGCCCGCCAACACAGGCGCCCCGGATGACGATATTCCGTTCTAGCCCGTTATTTTTTTAACATATGTTCGACTTCATCCATGAGTTGCAGGAATTCCTTCGACTGCCTGTACTGGTCGAGTGATTTCTGGTGCTGGAGCCAAGTCTCCCAGACCTTCATCCACGCGGAATTGCGCCAGTAGCACTCCGATTCGCCCCGGTCTCCGCCGACCCGGGTGCGATACTCTTCGTATTCCTGCAGACAGCTTTTGCAAAGGCTGTAGGGAGCGGCAAAGCGGGCGTATTCCTGAGACTCTATCTGGGCCCCGCACTTCGAGCACTTCATCATGCAACGGGTGCACTGGAATATCTTTCGCAAGGATTCGATCTTTAGCTGGCGCACGGCGCTATCGCGCTCAGACTTTACGTTTTCCACTTTCTTTCCGAATTGAAGTATATCTGCCATATTACCTCATTTTTTTGCCGCTTTGAGAAAAGGTCGATCTTCGGCTTTTTCGCTTTCAACCTGCGCCGCAGCCACTTCATCAATTCCCTCGATCAGGTTGAACAGCTGCAGGGTGAAATCCATGTAAACGGCCCGGGAGTCTCTTTGGGCCTTCTTTTTCAAAAACATTATGGGATCGTGCAGCAGTTTCTTTATTATCGAGGAAGTGAGGATTTCAATCGCTTCCTTTTCCCGCTCGCCCAGGTCGGGGAGTTGGGAAAATGTCCTCCTGAGTTCATTTTGCCTTATCTTCTCGGCTTTTTCGCGCACCGATACAATCGTTGGCACCGCGTTCAGGCTCTTCATCCAGTTTTTGAACTTGATGGTCTCCTCGTCTATGATGTGTTCGGCGCTGCGAGCCTGACTCAACCGTTCTTCCCTGTTGAATTCGATAACTCCCTGCAGGTCGTCTATGTCATAGACATAGACGTTGTCAATTTCGTTCACCTTCGGGTCGATGTCTCTGGGGACGGCGATATCGATGAAGAAAAGCGGTCTGTTGCGCCGCTCGCGCATTCTCGATCGAACATCCCGGTAGCTGAGGATCGGTTCCCGGGCGCCCGTGGAAGACACCACGATGTCCGTTGCCTTCAGTTCGTCGAGCAAGTGGTCGAAGGGGACCGTTTCGGCCTTGAACCTGGCGGCCAGTTCGACCGCCCGCTCCAGGGTCCGGTTGGCCACCGTCATGCTCCGAACCCCCTGCCGCAGAAAGTGCTCGGCGGCCAGCTCGGCCATCTCCCCCGCACCGATGAGAAGCACCCTCTTGTCCTGGATGTGGCCGAAAATCTTGCGGGCAAGCTCCACAGCCGCATAGCTCACCGATACCGCGCAGGAGCCTATGCAGGTCTCGGTGCGCACCCGTTTGGCTACCGAAAAGGACTTGTGCATGAGCCGGTTTAAGACCATCTTGACTGTCCGAAACTCGACGGCGCTACGATATGCTCCCTTTAGCTGCCCCAGTATCTGTGGTTCGCCCACCACCATCGAGTCCAGGCTGGATGCCACCATGAACAGGTGTTTTACGGCCTCCAGATCCTGGTGGACGTAGAGGTAGGAATCAAGCGGTATGGAACTGGGCAACCCCACATGGGTCCTCAGAAGCGCCTTTATCTCGGCGATCCCTTCGGCCTGGGCCCCACAGGTAAACAAAAACTCCACCCGGTTGCAGGTAGATAGAAAAATCAGCTCATCGACATGATCGAGGTGCGGGAGCATATGCAGCGGGTTGACCTCTTGTCGGCAGGCCACGGCAAGCTGTTCCCGAATTTCAACGGGCGCAGTCTTGTGATTCATGCCTAAGAGGATGATGTGCGACATGTATTCCTACCCGTAAAGGTTCCCGGATATGACCGAATGATGGCCGGTAAGCAGCAGGTTGGCCAAAACGAAAGTAATGATCGTGGCCGAAAAACCAAGGATCGCCAGCCATGCGGCCCTCCGCCCACGCCATCCCACAGCCAGCCGCTCATGGACCAGAATCGCATAGATCATCCAGGTGACCACGGACAAGACTTCCTTGGGGTCCCAGTTCCACGGCGAACGCCAGATCATAGTGGCATAAACGAAGCCGGTTATAAGACCCGCGGTCATCAGAGGAAACCCCGACATGAGGCACACGTTGGCTATGGAATCTATCCGGTCGAGCGAAGGCAGCCGCTCATAGAGCAATCCGAAATTCTTCTTCTTGATGCGTCGTTCCTGGAGCAGATACATTATGCCCAGGCTAAAAAGCATGGCAAAAAGAGCATTGGCCAGGAAAATGCTCGTCACATGCGCGATCAGCCAGCCGCTTCGAAAAGATTCTTTCGCCAGTATCGCCTGGGTGGGCAGGAGCCTGGATGAGAGCATGAAAATCACGGCCAGAGGGGACACGAACGATCCCAGGATGCGCAGCTGCAGTTTTAGCTGGACCACGAGATAGGTGACCACGAATACCCATGCGAATAGAGAGATCGCCTCCCGTATCGATGTCAGAGGAAAATGTCCCGTCCCGACTCCGCGCACCACCAGGGCCGCGCCGTGAAAAATCGCGCCGACCAGCAATATGGTCCATGCTATGCGGTGCAATACCTCGCGATCTTTTAACAGATAAATCAGGTATCCCACCGTCCCGCAAAGATAGCAAAGTGTTGCAATTACCAGGAAAAGAGATTCCATAGATTTTCCCAGAGAACTCTTGTTTGGTCGGCGGTCATGACCGGGCGACAGATTTCAACCGTCTTCTCGAGGGCCATCCCTCCCCGGCCCTCTCCCAGCCATTCGGGTATGGGCAGCCGAGCCAGCCTGCTCAATATATCCCGGCCTGCCTTTTCAACAACTCCCCGGGCCTTGAAGATCTCCCGCAATTCCCCGAGCAACCGGACAAAAAAATCCCATTCGGGTCCGATTTCGCGCTCCAGCTTTTGCCTTAAAAGCTTTGCGGCCGCAGGGCTCCGCCCCGTAGTCGAAACGGCGACGTTAATCATTCCCCGCTCCAAAACCGAAGGGACGATGAAGGTTCCCATTTCCGGCTCGGTAGCCATGTTGCACCAGATGCCAAGTTCGCGCGCATCAGCGGCAATGGCGCGGTTTAAATCCAGGTCGTCGGTGGCCGCAAATACCAGGCTTATCCCCGCGAGCTGTGACCTCTCGTAGCGCGAACCGACCCACTCGATCAGCTTTTCGGCCCGCTTTTCCTCCAGGTTCTCAGACAACTCCCGGGCCACCAGCCGAACCGTGGCGCCATATTTGAGAAGAGTCCCCACCTTGCGCTCACCTACCCCACCCCCGCCCACCACGAGGCAGGTCCTTCCTTCCAGGGACAGAAAAAGTGGATAATAGCGGGAGGGCATTCCGGGGTGCTCTTCCATCGATATTCGTCGGTTTCAAAAATACGAGCCGGTAGCTTTGGCGCGATACAATTTATCATTGCCGCCGCGATTAAACAAGTACCGCGGCTTTTTCTCCCGGAGACGCTCCCTCGAAAGCGGTTTCGCAGGCCGCCCCGGGAACACCCGGAAATGATGAAAAGGTCGGGCTGAGCTCCGTTACAAGGTCGGGCTAAACGAAGCGCAGCCCAACAAGAACTTTTCAGAGCGGGGGAGCGTCTCCTCCGCGCCCCCCGGGATTCGGCGCCTGGCCGCGGGCCGCCGCCGAAACGCCAAACCGAGCCGCGAAGCGGCGAGGGGGAGTGAGAGCCAGTGCCCCCGCGCTATCTATTATTTTAACAGTTCCCCACGTCCCCGGGGGCGCGAAGCGTCGGGAGGGTTCGGGCGGTGCTTTTTATTCGTCCCATACGTCCTATAACGTCCTATGCCTTCTTTTTTTCTTTTAAGATTACAAGGCCGGGCTCAGCGCAGCCCAACAAGAAACATTTCGAGGCAGGAGTGTGCGCAAACTTTCCGATGCGTATCTTAGAATTGTGACGTAACGCTGAAAAACAATCGATTCGATCGTTTTCACGAATCGTACAACACCCGGGATTGCCGGAAGAGGAGAAATGATATGGCCACAAATATTAACTCCAGGGAAAAATTCTCGTGCGCGGCCTGTGGGTCGGACTACGACAGGGAGTCGGCCGTACAGGAATGCAGAATGTGCCACCGCTCCTATTGCGAAGAGTGTATCGACGAGCAGGGACTATGCGTTCCTTGCGGGGAGAAATAAACTGATGTTCAGGGGAGCCGCTCCTGGTCGGAGGGGCAAGGGTATGAGGGGCTGGTCGGGTTTGTCGCTCAAAAAGCCCTGCCCCTACGGGGGCATGGTTTTTCCGCACGAAGTGGAAATATGCCATAACGGAAAATGCATGGTCTGTAAAGACGGCGTCTTCGAAGACTATGCCGACCCAAGACCACCCGGATATGGGCTTTGCGTTTCGGTGGCGCGCGCCTGAAAGCGTGCCGGATATATGCCCCTCAGCCCACCGCTGCCCGTCATCTCATGCCCTTCGGCAGGTCACATAGTCGGCTATGTCCAGCAGGATTTCTTTCATCGGCCCTTCAGGGAATATTCGAAGGGCCTCTTTTGCCCTCATCGAATGAGCCGCCGCCTGGCCGACGGTGTATTCTATTCCACCGCTTCCGGCCACGATGTCGTTTATTTCGCGCACATTTTCCGGCGCAATAGTCTCCGAGGTGAAAATCTGTCTCAGGCGAAGACGTTCCGCTCCTTTGGCCTTTCTTAGAGCATAGATGAGAGGCAGGGTCGCCTTGCCCTCCTGCAAATCGTTGCCCACCGGCTTACCCAGTTCCTCCGCCTCGCCGGTGAAATCCAGGGAGTCGTCGATCAACTGGAATGCGATCCCCAGGTTCTGCCCGTAAGCCTTCAGAGCGTTTTCCTGGTCTGCTCCGCCGCCGCCAAAGAGGGCCCCGGTCTGGCATGCCGCGGCGATCAGGGCGGCGGTCTTCCGGTTGATCACCTCGAGGTATTCGCCCTCGCTTATCTCCAGGTTATCCGAGTTTACGAGCTGCAGGACTTCACCTTCGGACATCCTGGTCGTAGCGTCGAGCAAAACCTGCAAGATCCTGACATCCTGGTATTCAACGGCTATCTGGATGGACCTCGAATACAGAAAATCCCCGACCAGCACAACCGCGGGGTTTCCCCATAAGGTGTTGGCCGCCGGGCAACTGCGGCGAAGCTCCGCATGGTCCACCACGTCGTCGTGCAGAAGGGTTGCCGCGTGCACGAATTCGAATACCACCGCAAGCCTTACGTCACCCCCGCCCTTATAGCCGCAAAGCCTGGAGCAAAGGACCATCAGAAGAGGACGCAGCCTCTTGCCGCCGCTGCCGGTGATATAGCGGCCGACAACGGAAATCAGGGGAATATCGGAATCGAGCAGGCGGTTTATTTCCTCTTCGATCCTGACCAGGTCGGAGCCAACTTGGGCGTAAATCTTCTCTTTCAAGTTTGCCGGACCCACAGAGATGAAGTTTGGCAGGGCAGAAGCGTCCACGATTTTGAAGTCCGAATTCGAATTATTGTTCACCAAATCGATAACTTTCACTAAAAGCCAAGGGAGAACCGATACTCCATATCGAATAATTGTCCCCATGTCAAAATGTTTCGCTCTTTTCGAAACTTATGGACCCAAATCAGCCCATTTCGCCATGAAATTCCTCCCCCCGCATTTCTCACAGGGACTCTAAATATACTGGTCCGCCAGTTCCTTTATGAGCTTTTCCAGGTCGCCCGCGGCTTCGGGCGCGAGATCCCTTACCGCCGTTTCCAACCGCTGCCGAATGGCGGGATCTTTTATCTCCCCCAGAGTTCTAAGCGCCCCTCCCCGCCGTCCCAGCCGAAATAAAAGCCTGTCATGATCGTCCATGCCCAGGTAGGAGTCTATTGTGGCGAGCATTTTCTCTTTATCTTCCGGCAGTCTCCCTTCGACTTCCTCCAGCAGATTCATTATATGATCGGATTTCACCCGGCTGGAAATCCCGTCGAGCAAGGATATGAACAGCCTGATCTCCGCCGCGGCTTCATCGTCGTGAAGGGGGGTGAAGCGGCCCGCCCGCCATTCGCCATGAAGATCCGCCCGGGAGAGGATGCGCAGACTTCGAAGCCGTATAAAATGCGGATCGATCTCGTTAAGGACTCGCGCCGACTCCCTGGCGTGCTCCTCGGAAAACTCCTTGCCCCCAAGGCCTGGCATGATGTACTCCGAAAGCTCCATACCCGCTTCGACCACCTTTTTGCCGGCTTCCACCTGCCGCTTTGCCGAGACCCCCTTTTGGATCAACTTCAATACCCGGTCGGAACCGCTTTCCATGCCAACGTGCACCCGGTCAAGACCGGCCTTGCGGATTTGCTCCAGTTCGCCGGACCCCATCTTGGACAGCGTACTGCTGCGGCCGTAAGAGGTGATCCGCGTGATCCCCGGAATTTTTCGCTTTAAATGGGTGATCGCTTCGCTGATTACTCCGGCCGGCAACACGAAACTGTTGGCGTCTTGAATGAAGACGGAACCTTTTCCGTTATAGAGCCAGAGCGCCGCCTGGCGGTAAAAATCATTGTATCGGCCGCTGGTGAAAACGATTTCCAAAGCTTCGCGGGGAAAACCCTCCGCCTGGCCAAGGCCTGAAGAAAGGACGCGAAGATCCTCGATAATCTCCGCCGCCGCGTCGATATCGGACTTGATTTCATGCAGCGAGCGCCGGCTGAACTGTTTGCCCTTGTACACCGTACAAAAGGCGCACCTGTTCCAAGGGCAGTTTCTGGTGAAACGCAAAAGCAGGCTCCCCGCTTCGCTCGGAGGGCGAATCGGCCCCTGTTCGAACGTGATATCTTTCATGGCTTGACCACGTGTCCTTAAGAGAAATAAATCATCCCCTCTTCCCGTACCGGCAGAGGAAGGGGCCGCGCGACTCGATGCCCCAAACGGCCTCACCACCAGGCGCCGTGAACCAGGCCCAGGATCCCGATCAGGATGAGGTAGATGGCCACAACGTAGTTCAAAAGCCTTGGAACAATAAGGATCAAAATGCCCGCGATCAAAGCCGCAAGAGGCCCTGGCGGCATGTGCGACATGTACATTGTCTCTCTCCTCCCTCCGAAGATTACGAGGTCGTCGGTCGAGCCGTTTTTCTGTTCACAGATTGAAATTAACCATTTTCCCCCGGATTTTTCAATCAAATGATAAATGTCGGATGGTTTTTGCCGGTCAAACATTCCGGCAGAAAAAGTTTGAATCTCGAAGCCGTTATCTAATATTATCTGAGTCTCAAACACTGCGGACCCCGTGTATCGACGCTACATCACGCTCATTCCAATTGCCGCTTCCCTCTGGTTCCGGTTTTTTTAGCCGGGACGAAACTGTTTACGGTAGCCGCTTTTGTCCTCTCTTCACCCCATCCCGCTGGCTGGCGGTGTCCAGCCCCCAAACCGCGCGGGTGATTGTCGAGCGCTTTGTAATTCGGAAAGGAGGCTTTTTTACCCCCCGGATCAAAGCCGGTCGTTTTGATCCGCGTCCGGAGAAGACGCCGGCAGCACAAAAGACTGCCCGGCGAAGCGTTTTGATAGACCCGGATCTGCCGCTCCCCGCACAGGGAACGGCTGGAAGGAGCTGATCGATGAAGCAGGACGGTTCATATTTTGAGTTTTTGAAACAGGAATACGACGTCGGCAAGCTTTTCGACAAACCAGAACCGCTCAAGGGCGTGAGGGTGCTCGAACTCTGCTACGTCGTCCTTGGCCCCGCGGCCTGCGATTACCTCGCCGAATTCGGCGCCGAGGTGATCAAGTTCGAAGGCCAGAAGGGGGACCAGATGCGCTTCGTAACGCCTTACGCCTTTTTCTGGAAAAACATGTCCCCCGGCATGGAGGAACAAAATCACAACAAATATTGGGTCGGCATGCACATGGGCAACCCCAAGGCCAAGGAGATTTTTCTCAACCTGGTGAAAAAAGCCGACGTCGTGGTCGATAATCTCACCCCGGGCAGACTGGCTGCCTGGGGGCTGAGCTACCGGGAACTTCGAGAGGTCAATCCGCGAATTATCCAGCTCCATGTCTCGGGCTACGGGTCCTGGGGACCCTGGACCGGCAGAACCTCCTACGACGCGGTGGCCCAGAGCATGGGGGGCCTTTCGGCCATAACCGGGTTCGAGGAGCGCGGGCCGATCAAATCGGGCGTCTGGATAGCCGACTGGGCTACAGGGCTGATGTGCGCCATCAGCATCATGGCCGCCCTGAACTACCGGGAAAGAACCGGACAGGGCCAGTTCATAGATTACCTCCAGGTGGAAAACGTGATCCGCTGGCTCGACTGGACGTGGCTTTTCACCCATAAAACCAACACCGACCGCAAACGGTCGGCAAACCGCGATCTGGCCATCTGCCCCTCCGATCTTTTCCGCTGTTCGGACGGTTGGGCCGCGGTGGCCGCTTTCAGCGAACAGGAGTTTAAGGGCCTCTGCGAAGCCATGGGCCAGCCTGCGCTCTACGAAAAATTCAGCGACCCGGTCGAACGTCTTAAAGACGAAAACGCCCGTATCGTCCTGGAGGCCGTCGAGGCCTGGGCGGGAGGCAAAACCGTCCAACAGGTCGAAGAGCTTGGCAACAAGCTGGGGTTTGCGGCAACGCGCGTTCTTACCGCCCAGGACGTCTACGAAAGCCCCCATTTCCGGGAACGCGGCACCATTCAGCAATACGACGACAGCCTCTACGGCGATATGGTCCAGCACTGCTATCCTCCACGGCTTAGCGAGACGCCGAGCAGGCTCAAGTGGAGTTCTCGTCCGCTGGGCTTTGACAACGAATATGTGTTCATTAAACTCCTGGGTCTCACCAAGCCCTCCATACGGCTTCTCCAGGACGAAGGCGTCATTTTCAAGTGGAACCCCAGCATCCGGTCTCATTGTCCGCCCCCTGATTGGGATGAGGTGAGCGGAAAGAAACTTTCCTGAGTCGGGAGGATTGATATGGATGAGAAAAGAATAGTCGGAATGGCGCACGACGCCGAATACGCCAAGTGGGCGCACGGCGAGACCAACCCGGAGGATATTTTCACGAAACCCGAGGCCCTCGATGACATGCTGGTCCTCGATGTCAGCTACGGTTCCTATGCCGGGCTTTTTGCCTCCTCGATCCTCTCCGAACTGGGGGCCGAGGTGATCCGCATCGAACCCCCCGGAGGCGACCTGGCTCGCAAAATGAGCCCCTACGGAATGATGGTCAAAGACTCCGGGCTTGCCTACCTGACCGAAGCCAGGAACAAATTCCACGTTACACTCGATATTTCGACCGAAGAAGGGGCCACCATTTTCAAAAGACTGGCCCGAAAAGCCGACGTCATAATCGAAACTTTCAAGCCCGGCTACCTCGACGAGCGCGGTATCGGCTACCGCCAACTCGCGGCCGAAAACCCGGGGCTCATCTATTGCCCCATCCATGTCTACGGACAATTCGGAGAAGATGCCGAAAAGGCCCGCAATCAGCCCGACTACGATATCGCCTGCCAGGCAAGGGGCGTGGTCATGTCGATTACGGGCGAACCCGATCTGGACAGCGAACTCTCGGAACACTACAAACGCCCCTTAAAGCAGGGCAACTGGATGGGTTGGTATGCCGGCGGCGCCTGGGCCTCCTTTGGCATTTTGACCGCCATGTATTACAAAAAGAAAACCGGCAAGGGGCAGATCGTGGACTGCTCGCCCCCCGAAGGCCTTATCACCATGTCCAATTACGTCATGCAGTACTACCACATGACTCGCGAACTCATGCCGCGCGCCGGAAACTTCGACTACGCGGTTTTCCCTTACACCTACGTGAAATGCAAGGACGGCTACACCTTCATCTCCGGGTTCACCGATCCCAACTGGCAAGCCCTGTGCGAAATCATGGACCGCCCCGACCTGCGCGACAGGTTTCCGGGCATCAAGGACCGTTTAAACCCCGTTAACCAGCCTGAGGCGCAGCGCGAAATCGAAAAGTTCACCTCTCAGTACACGGCCGACGAACTCCAGCGCATCGTGGGGGCCTACATGAAGAGCCCCGGACGAAAAGGAACGGTGGTGGTGGGGCGCCTGGAATCGCCAACCGAAGTGGTGCAGCGCGAACACTGGCAGGACCGGCAGACCTTCTATCAGGCAGAAGACCCCATCTACGGCGATGTCTTCATCCAGAACTCCTCGTTTAAGGCCATGTCGCTCACCCCGGGCCGCATCAAGTGGGTTTGCAGGCCAATCGGGGCCGATAACGGCTACGTCTACAACAAATACCTGGGAATAGGCACAACCAGGCTGGCCGAACTAAAAGAGGCCGGCGTGGTGTAAGGGGTGTAAAGTCTACAAAAGCAAAAGCCGCGAAACCCTGTCCGCACCGAAATGGTGGGCGCGATGAACTCGCGCCCACCTCGCCAAACCGGAACCGCTACCGACCGGGAGGTTGTGGAACGCCTGTGGAGCCTATTTGCCCGGCCCCTTCCAACCCGGCCCCTCAAATTTGCAGCCCGCTGGAGCTGCTATTGGCTCAAAATTTTAAGCCCAAAGTATTCGGACCGGCCCACGCCACCAGATCTATATGTATTTGAAATATCATGATGTTAATAGCTTATTAGGTGTATGGCCTACCCAATACCTACTCCCCTAAATCCCCCTTTACGAAATTCACTATTTGGTACACATAGAAAAACAACTTATCCCGACGGGGAATTAATCCGATTAACACGGTCAGACCAAAATAGAGAGAAAAGTAAGGCTCAGGAAAGTATTTCGCAATAGTGCAAAACTCGGAAGGGAAACAATGGGCGCAAAACGATTGAGAGACTGTGATCGATTGGCCTCATCGTTTTACTGCTGTTTCCATAGTAACTCACCCACTTATTTTTTTGCTGCATCTAGGGTTGATTTTTGATCGGGTTGTTGTATTTTAGGTCGGATAAGAGTTCGGTTCTTTATTAAGTTTATTTGCTCATATCATAAGTTGGCAGCGGGGTAGTGGTCGATCTCATAATAAGAAGCTTTTACTGAATTAGGCGGGTAATTGAAAAGAGAGAACTAAAAGGGGCGGATCAGACCCTGGTGGGAAACTTTTCTGCCTCAACAACGCCCATGATGTTGGCCTGAATTTCCTGCGGCGCCTTAACTCGCGCTGGGCGCCGTGTTATCAACCCGGTCATCGGTTCTTATGTAACCGAGTTGGCGAAGCTGCATCATTACTTTCTTACACGCGGCACAGCGGCCGGTTAGCGGACCTTTTTCCGGAGCAGGCCGTCACAGATCGGTTTTTTTGCCGTTTATCCCGGGAAGAGTCCCCGGAAGTTGTCAGACACAAGAACAGACTCTTATCCACATCAAATAAAGTAGCGGCTTCATGGACGGCACATCTTTAACGATGTGCGGCTCCTTTGCAACTCACCTTCTGGGTCGGAAGGCATAAAAGCAATGGAAGAGACTTCTTTGCCGAGAGTCCTCAAATTCCAACCGGCATCCGATCAACCTTACAACGGGAATAAGTCTGACGTTGATCCTTTTGCTGTATTTGAATCGGACGAAAAAACCTTCAATAGGATTCTTGAACTGGAACGTAAGAGGTCGGAAAGGTCAAAGCGCCCTTTTATGTTGATGCTTCTGTCCCTTGAAGGCATCGCCCGAGGAGAAAACGGCGATAATATCCACGCAAAGATATTTTCATGTTTGAACTCCACCAAGAGGGACATCGATGTCCTGGGGTGGTATAAATACAATTCGATCGCAGGGATGATTTTTACGGAAATCTTGGACCTGAAGGGCGGGGCGGTGGCCGAGGCCATTGTGGAGAGAGTCAAGTCAAGTCTTGCCTTGAACCTTGGGTCCGATGAGATAAAAAAGATCGTTATAGATATCTATTTTTTTCCTGAAAAGATCGAACCCGAGGGTTGGTCCAGCAGCCTGACCCTTTATCCGGATATCAAGAACCGCTTGGGTGCGCATAGGAGCAGTCTGGTTGTCAAGCGAATCGTCGATCTCGCCTGTTCCCTTCTCGCCCTGGTGCTGGGCGCCCCCATTTTCGTCGCCGTCGCCGCGCTGATAAAGCTTGATTCCAAAGGCCCGGTTTTTTTTCGACAGGCACGCGTGGGGCAATACGGCAAGACATTCACCTTCCTCAAGTTCAGGTCGATGTACGCCGATAATGATCCCTCGATTCACAGGGAGTATGTAAAAAAGCTCATCTGTAGTTCTGACAACTCCGCTCGGAACGGTGATTCGAATAAAGATGAAATCTTTAAGATACAAAATGATCCTCGGGTCACCGCGATAGGAAGATTCCTCAGGCAAACGAGCCTGGACGAACTGCCCCAGTTCATAAACGTGCTGAGAGGAGACATGTCGCTCGTAGGGCCGCGCCCCCCCATCCCCTATGAACTTGAAAACTACGACCTTTGGCACCGCAGACGCGTGCTGGGAATGAAACCCGGAATAACCGGAGTGTGGCAGGTGGAGGGAAGGAGCAGAACGACCTTTAACGAAATGGTGCGGATGGACATCAACTATGTGACAAACTGGAGTCTCTGGCTGGACTTTAAGCTTCTTCTCAAGACCCCGCTGGCCGTTTTTTCCAGCAAGGGCGCTTACTGAGATCAATCCGCGGCGGCCGGGCACGGGCGGGTGGCGCCGGCAAAAGGAGAAGGACATGATCCGGGTCGGCATAGTCGGATACGGATACTGGGGGCCCAATGTTGCGCGAAACTTCCACAGCGCCGAGGGATGCCGGGTTGTTAGAATTTGTGACGGAAACCCGGACGCTATCGCTCGGGCCGGCAAAGCCCTTCCCGGCGTGGAAACAACCACCCGGCTCAGTGAACTGATCGAGGCGCCCGACATCGATGCGGTAGCAATCGTAACGCCTGTTTCCACCCATTTCGACCTGGCCAAAAGGGCGCTTGAAAACGGCAAACACGTCTTTTTGGAAAAGCCCTTTACCGCCACTTCCGTCCAGGCGCTGGAACTGATTGAACTTGCCGAGCGCAAAAACCTCAAGATAATGGTCGATCACACCTTCCTTTTTACGGGCGCGGTCCGGAAGATCAAGCAACTCGTCGACGACGGCGTGATGGGCCAGATATACTATTACGACTCGACCAGGGTAAACCTCGGCCTTTTCCAGCACGACGTCAATGTCATCTGGGACCTTGCTCCCCACGATATCGCCATAATGGATCACGTGATCGCGGGAAAGCCCGAGGCCATAGTGGCAACCGGCAAGAACCATTTCAGCGAATACGAATATGTGGCCTACGTCACCATCTATTTTGCCAACAATGTCATCGCGCACCTCAATGTGAACTGGCTCTCTCCGGTAAAGGTGAGGACCACCCTCATCGGGGGTGAAAAAAAGATGCTGGTTTGGAACGACCTGGAATCCGACGAAAAGATCAAGGTTTACGACAAAGGGGTGGAGATCGAAAATCGCCAGGGCGTCTACGACCTGCTGGTGAGCTACCGCTCGGGCGATATGTTTTCGCCCAGGCTCGAACAGACCGAAGCCCTGAGGCTCGAAACGCAGCATTTCATCGATTGTGTCCGCACCGGCGCCAAGCCCTTGAACGACGGCTGGGCGGGCTACCGGGTGGTCAATATGCTGGAAGCCGCGGACAAGTCCATAAAGAAAAAGGGGGAGCTGGTTTGTCTTTCCTAGCCATCGCCGAGGACGTAAAGCTTGGGGAAAACGTCAAGCTCGCCAAATTTATAAACCTGTATGGCTGCACGGTCGGAGACAACACCAAGATCGGCACGTTTGTGGAAATCCAGAAAAACGCGCTCGTTGGCAGAAACTGCAAAATTTCCAGCCACACCTTCATCTGCGAGGGTGTGACCCTCGAAGACGAGGTCTTCGTGGGCCACGGGGTGGTTTTCATAAACGACACCTACCCCAGGGCGACCAATCCTGCCGGGGGGCTCCAAACCGAAGCCGACTGGAAGGTGGAGCCCACCCTGGTCAAAAGGGGCGCATCTATTGGCTCGGGCGCCGTGATTCTAGCCAATGTCACGATCGGTGAAAACGCCATCGTAGGCGCGGGCGCGGTGGTAACCTCCGACGTTCCCCCCCGGGGGGTGGTGGCGGGAAACCCGGCGCAGATCATCCGAATCCTCGACGAGAAAAAAACCGGCACTTGATCAGCTTATTCGCCGGTTCTGACTCACCACGAAGAACACGAAGACTCGAGATGCCCTTCGATGAGCTTTCAAACCACGGATAGGCGAGACTCAGCGGCCTATTCCCGTCAGGTACCCCTCGGGGCTGCTGATAAATTTTAATGTCAAGTTGCTGCGGCAAGGAATCAAACGCTTCGTTCTTTAACGAAGAGCATTTCTTCGTGCTCTTCGTGTGATTCGTGGTGGATTTGAACGCCCATGGAAATAATCGACCCAACCGTCTTTCCCGGATGGGACGATCTTGTCCTTACCGTTGAGAATTACAGCTTCTTTCATTCCTCGGCCTGGACAAAAGTGCTCTGCGAATCGTACGGCTACAAACCTTCATTTTTTGCTTTGCCCTCGGTGGTAATCCCCTTTCTGGAAATAAACAGCCTTTTTACGGGGCGAAGGGCGGTCTCGCTGCCCTTCAGCGACTACTGCGAACCGCTCGTTTTCGGCAGATCTTCCCTCACTTCCATTCCTGAGAGCGTGATCGAAACCGCAAAAAAAGCCGGCTGGAAGTACCTGGATTTACGCGGACAAAGCCTTTTTCCGCCAGCGGCCCCAGTGTGGTCCCGGTATGTGGGCCACAAACTAAAGCTATCAAACAAAGAAGCTCCTTTTCCAAAGCTTCACACAAATACGCTCCGAAATCTAAAAAAAGCGAAAGCCTCCGAACTGGCCATCGAGGTCCTGGATTCCTTCGAGGCCATACAGGAATATTACAGGCTCCATTGCCTGACCAGAAAGAGGCAGGCCGTCCCGCCCCAGCCCTTTTCCTTTTTCAGAAAGATTCACGAACACATATGTTCGAAAGGCAAGGGCCGGGTAATCCTTGCGCGCTATCGTGAAAAAGCCGTCGCCGGCGCCGTCTTTTTCCACTTCGGCCGAAAAGCGATGTACAAGTACGGGGCTTTGGACATGAACTTCGGCAACCTCGGCGCCGCCGCCGCCGTCATGTGGGAAGCGATAAGCCGGTACGCGAACGAAGGATACGACTCTTTCTGCTTCGGGCGAACCGATCTTGACAACCAAGGGCTCAGGCGGTTCAAGCTCGGGTTTGGCCCCGAAGAATATTTTCTCGAATACCGCCGTTTCGACCTATCGAAGAATGCTTTCCTCGATGGCGCGAAAAAGAGCCGGCTTCCCCTTTCCCAACTTTTCAGGCACATTCCGCTCCCCGGCCTTAAAGCCATCGGGCTCGCGTACAGGCATTTCGGTTGAAATAATCTCTCACCGCGCGGCTCGGAGCATGCCGAGTTTCTAGTAAAGCCGGATTGCTCAATCTTAAACCTCTAAGTGCTCTGCGGTGAGTCCATTCTTACAGTGCGAGCTATTGATTGAGCCTCCCCATGAACCTGAGAGACTTATACTACAGTATTAGACCCTTGATCCCGAGACCACTCCAGGTCGTCTTGCGACGACAGATCGCCGCGGCAAAGCGAAGAGCGACCGGCGACAGGTGGCCGATCGACAGCGAAGCCGCCCTTGCGCCGTCTTCCTGGAAAGGTTGGCCGGAGGGCAAAAAATTCTCACTGGTTCTCACGCACGATGTCGAAGCCGCGGCCGGCCTCAGCCGATGCCGCGATCTCCTGGCCCTGGAGCGCGCCATGGGCTTCCGGTCCGCATTCAATTTCGTAGGGGATGGCTATGACGTTCCGGTCTCCCTCTTGCGCTACATTACCGACAACGGATTCGAGGTCGGCGTCCACGGAATCCGCCACGACGGAAAGGACTTCAAGTCCAGGAGGATCTTCGAAAGCAGGGCCCCCAGAATCAACCGGTACCTCAAGGAATGGCAGGCCGTAGGGTTTCGCGCTCCCTCCATGTACTGCCGGTTGGAGTGGCTTCACGAACTGGACATAGAATATGACTCGTCCACCTTCGATACGGACCCTTTCGAACTGGGGACGACCGCTGCCCGGACCATTTTTCCATTCTTCGTGAACGGGGCTTCAAACGGAGATGGATACGTGGAACTGCCTTACACGCTGCCTCAGGACTTCACTCTTTTTGTTATCCTGAAGGAGAAAAACCCCGACATCTGGATGCGCAAGCTCGACTGGATCGCCGAGCACGGAGGGATGGCGCTTACACTGGTTCACCCCGATTACATCCGTTTCACCGGCAAGCCGGCATTGGGGGAGTATTCAGTCGATCATTACCAAGAATTTCTAGACTACATTCAGGACCGCTACAAGGGGCAGTACTGGCACGTTCTGCCGCGCGAGATGGCTCGCTTCTGGAAGGAAGGCCGATCTCCAAACCATGGCGCTCTATAGTCACCGGTATAGCACATGATCGGCATTATCTCTAAAGACCACCAGGACTGGGCGGTACGCGAGTTCTTCGAGCTTTTCAAAACCCCATGGGAGTTCTATGACTCTTCCCGCCATTATGACGTGGTCATCATAACAAAACCTGACGCGGAACTCCCTGATGCGAACCTGACATTGTTTTTTGGCGAGGCAAACGGCCACCTTTCCGCCAGGGACCCATCGCCCGGTGAAACGCTGGTTCTGCATGCCGGCCAAACCGAGTTTCCGATCTATACCGGGTGTGTCTGCTTTCCGGCCGGAAATCGAGGTCTGATCGAAATCAAGGGATCGGATCTGCCGGCATGTCAGGAAAAACATAAACAGGGCCGCAGAGTTCTCCGGGTTGGCTATGACATTTTCGACGAACTGGAATTCATTCTGTGTCATGGGCAACCGGTAGAATTTGCCTGCCTTCCGACGATCGACATACATATCTCCTTGCTTAGGCACTGGATAATTGAGTCAGGCATTATTCTTGTTGAGGTGCCGCCCGTACCGTACGGCTTTGCTTTTACAACGTGTTTGACCCACGACGTCGATTTCCTTGAGATCAAGGACCACTTGCTGGACCGTTCCTTGCTGGGCTTTATTTTTCGAGCTTTATTTCCGGTTGGCCTCAAAGGACTGGGACCGAAGCGGGCACTGCGAAGGCAGATAAGGAACTGGAAGGCTCTGGCGTCGCTTCCGGCCGTTTTCGCCGGGTGGACCAAGGATCCCTGGCTCGATGTCGAGCGCTACATGAGTCTTGAGAGCGGAACTCCCGCCACCTACTTCTTTATTCCCTTCAAAGGCCACCCGGGTAGCTCGGACTCCATACAGCCGCCTCATTACCGTGCGGCCAAGTACGACATCAACCGTCACAAAGACCTCATAGCATCCGTGCTGAAAGCCGGCAACGAGATCGGCCTGCACGGTATCGACGCTTGGCTGAACTGCCGAGAGGCGACAAAGGAACGTGACGTAATCGAGGGTATCGCCGGCCGGGACTGCGGCGGTGTCCGCATGCATTGGCTTTATTTCTCGGACAAATCGCCCGTCTCACTTCAGGATGCGGGTCTAAAATATGACTCATCTTCGGGCTTTAATGAAACTGTGGGCTTCAAATCCGGCACTACCCAGGTCTTTTGCCACCACCAAACCAAGCTTTTCGAGCTGCCGCTGAACATAATGGACACGGCCTTGTTCAGCAGGGGCAGACTCGCGGTTTCCGAAAAGAAAGCGCGTGACCTGTGCCAATGTGTCATAAATCAAGCCCTTGCTTATGGCGGTGCTATTACGGTCAACTGGCACACTCGCAGCCTGAGCCCCGAAAGGAACTGGGACCAATTTTACTCCAACCTGCTCCAATCGATTAAGGAACTCAAACCGTGGTTTGCCTCGGCACAGCAGGCTGTGGATTGGTTTTCGGAGCGCAGGGCATTGAAGTTCCGTCAAATTGAATCCAAGGGGAAGCCGGGAATCTCTTTATCCTCGCTCCCCGAGCAAAATAACCTTCCTTCTCCCGTAATGCGTATTCATCACCCGAACCCCCAAGGCAATCCCATCGCTATTGCGCGGACGGACCAACCATTGCGGGGACTGAAAAATTACGAGGTTGCACTATGATGGCCAGACCTCAACCCGGGAAAATAACGAAGGTATGCATGATAGCGTATACGAATTACGCTATAGATGCTCGTGTGAGGCGAGAGGCGGAAACCCTTGCGGCTCTTCCCGAATATCGAGTGACCATGCTGGTCAACAAGCTTAACGATAAGCCGCGAAACTATGTCCTGGAAAACGTTAACGTCATTGAACTCAACGTACCCAAGTACAGGGGAAACAGTGGAATTTCATATCTTCTGTCGTACCTTCACTTCGTTTTGCTTGCATTTACAACCTGCACCATGCTTTTCATCCGGGGCTCGCTAGATGTGGTCCATGTGCACAACATGCCCAATTGCCTTGTCCTGGCGGCTATAATTCCCCGTCTGTTCGGGAAATGTTTGATTCTCGATATTCACGACACGCTTGTTGAACTCTATGCGTGCAAGTTCGGCTGTCGCTCCCTCAAAGATCGTATCTTTGAGGGAGGGCTACATATTGAGGAGTATCTTTCCTGCCTTATTGCCCACAAGGTAATCTGCGTCAACCACGTCCAGAGAAATGCCTTGACGAGCAGGGGGGTAGACCGGACAAAGATCACTGTCATTCTGAATGTGCCGGACCCAAAGATATTTCCTTACAACACCAAAGCTCATGAAAATGGCTCTGCTAACTTCAATCTGGTCTACTTCGGAACACTTGCCAAGAGGTTGGGAATAGATCTTGCCATTAAAGCCGTGGCGCATTTGGCCGACAAGGTTCCCAACATCAGATTCCATATATTAGGCGAAGGGGATCAGAAAGAGGAATTAAAGGCCCTGTCCGAACGACTCGGTGTCGAAAAGGAGGTCCATTTCAGCGCTGGCGCCATCCGTCTCGAGGAACTCCCCAACTATCTGAAAGACATGGATCTGACAATAATCCCAAATAGAAGGAACAGCGCCACCGAACTGATGCTGCCGGTCAAAATGCTCGAAAGCATAGCCATGGGCATACCGGTGTTAACAGCACGGCTCAACGCTATCGAGTATTACTTCAATGATGAAATGGTCTTCTTTTTTGAGCCGGAGAATGTCTCTTCACTCCAGTCCACCATATTGGAAGCTATTAACAGCCCATCCCTGAGGCTTCAAAAAAGAGATAACGCCAGGGCGTTCTTAAAGCCGTATGGATGGGATTCTCACAAGTTCGCCTTATTGGGATTGTATAAATCTTTATGTCCATAAGGCTGACATGCATCCTGAAGGAGAAGCAATGGTGAACATTGCACAAGCGGGAGTAGGGTACTGGGGGCCAAATCTTCTAAGAAACCTGGTTACGAACGGCAGGTGCTCCGTTCGCACTGTGGTGGATCCCTCGGTTGAGAGGCAGCATTACGTAAAAAGCATTTACCCCAAGGTGGACGTGACAGGCGATTTCGAGGAAATATGCCGAAATCCCGAAATCGACGCCGTGATCATCTCGACCCCCGTCGCCACACATTATGAGCTGGCTATAAAAGCCTTGAAGGCGGGAAAGCACATCCTGGTGGAAAAGCCGCTGGCGCGCAGCGTTCGCGAAGTAGAGGAGATAGGCGAAGCCGCGTTAAAGAGCGGGCGTATAGCCATGGTCGGGCATACCTTCCTTTTCAACGCCGCTGTCCGCTATATCAAAAAGCTTATCGATTCCGGAGACCTGGGGGACATACGCTACATCTACAGCCAGAGGCTCAACCTGGGGCGTATCCGCTCCGATGTCGATGCGCTCTGGAATTTTGCCCCGCATGATATCAGCATCATCCAATACTGGCTCGGAGACCCGACCCCCTCTTCCATCGTAAAACGTGGTGTGGCCTACGTGCAGGAAAATATTGACGACGTGGTTTTCCTCAATCTCATCTACCCTGACCGGGTAATGGCCAACATCCACGTCAGCTGGCTGGACCCTCATCGGGTCAGGTCGATGGTGGTTGTAGGATCCAAACAAATGGTCGTATACGACGACGTTGCGGAAAACAAGGTGGCTATTTTTGACAAGGGCATAGATATAAAGGCCGCACTCGGTCAGAACATGGATTACGACAACCAGCATTTCAAGGCTTTCGACCACCGGTCCGGAGACGTCCTGCTTCCGAAGATCAACTTTGTCGAACCGCTCAAGATGGAAATCGATCACTTCCTGGACTGCATCGAGAACGGCACTGCCTGCATCGCCGGAATAGATCACGCCAAAAAGGTCGTAGGTATATTGGAAGAGGCGTCCAATTCAGATCGGAAGACTGTATGAGCGAAACTTCAAAAATACTTGGTCCGGTAATTTTGGAAGCCGGCGTAATCATTGAAGACTATTGTATAATTGGTGCTGTTCCCAGGGGTTCAAAATTGGGCGTTCTGACCACGGTTATAGGCACGGGGGCTTACATTCGCTCTCATACCGTAATTTACGCGGGCAATAAAATAGGCCGAAATTTCCAGACCGGAAACAAGGTAAACATAAGGGAATTAAACCAGATCGGCGACGATGTCAGCATCGGCACCCTGAGCGTTATCGAGCATCACGTTACGATAGGCAATGGCGTGCGAATCCACAGCCAGGTCTTCATACCCGAGTACACGGTCTTGGAAGACGAGGCCTGGGTCGGGCCCAACGTGGTTTTTACAAACGCCCGCTACCCAGCCTCACCGGATGCCAAAAACCATCTCAAAGGCCCTGTGATCAGGAGGAAAGCCCGGATCGGCGCCAACGCAACCATCCTTCCCGGCGTGACAATCGGGGAGAACTCCCTTGTCGGGGCAGGTTCGGTGGTCGTTCACGATGTCCCCCCCAACACCGTTGTGGCGGGTAATCCGGCCAGGGTCATCAAATCCATCTCAGAGCTGCCATACTAAAAAGGAAGCGCCATGCAGATCCCGCTCGTTGATCTGAACGCTCAATATCAGACTATCCGGGAAGAAATCGATAAGACCGTTGCGGAAGTAATTGCTAACTCGGCATTCATTGGCGGCCCGGCGGTCAAGGCTTTCGAAGCCGGATTCGCCGAGTACTGCAACGCCGGATACTGCGTGGGTGTAGGAAACGGCACCGATGCGCTTTTCATCGCCTTGAAATCCCTGGGTATCGGCCCGGGAGACGAGGTGATCACGGTCGCCAACAGCTTTATAGCGACTGCCGAAGCGATAACCATGACCGGCGCGCGTGTCGTCTTCGTCGATATCGATCCCGAAACCTATAACATCGATGTCTCGAAGATCGCCCGGAAAGTGACTTCACGCACAAAGGCCATCGTTCCGGTCCACCTCTACGGCCGCCCCGCAGATATGGACCCCATCATGGAGATCGCCCGAAAGCATGGCCTCAAGATCGTCGAAGATTGCGCCCAGGCGCACGGGGCGCTCTACAAGGGAAGAATCGCCGGCTCGATTGGCGACATCGGCTGTTTCAGCTTCTATCCCGGCAAGAACCTTGGGGCTTACGGCGATGCCGGCGCGCTCGTCACAAACGATGAAGGGCTTGCCGTACGCGCCAGGATGTTTGCAAATCACGGCAGGATCGGTAAATACGATCACGAACAGGAGGGCATAAACAGCCGCCTGGACGGCTTGCAGGCCGCCATCCTGAACGTCAAGCTCAAGCACCTGCCGGCCTGGACCGAGAGCCGCAGGGAAAACGCCGCCCTCTACAACAAATACCTTCAAAATACCAGCCTGATCCTCCCTTACGAAACCGACGGATTGAAACCGGTCTACCACCTCTACGTCGTAAGGGTCCCGCACGAGACCCGGGAAAAGCTTCAGGCCGATTTGAAGTCAAAAGGAATTGCCACCGGGATTCACTACCCGATCGCCTTGCCCAATCTCAAGGCATACGCTTACCTGAACCACAAACCCTCCGATTTCCCGCAGGCGACCAAAGCATCGAGTGAAATTTTATCGTTACCGATGTACCCTGAGCTATCGGAAGAGCAGGTAAAATTCATTGCCCGGTCGGTTGCAGGGAAAACGGCAGGTTAGCTTATAGGGAGCCCCTCTAAGCTGATTCCCCCCTTGGCAGGATTCAAACCGAAAAGTGGGCTACTATGGATGCGAGCAAAACAATGCCCTTTGTCCTTCTCACGGCTGCACGAAACGAACAGGGTTTCATTGAAAGAACCATCGAGTCGGTCGTCACTCAAACCGTGGCGCCGCTCAGATGGGTAATTGCGAACGACGGGTCCACCGACAAGACCCCTGCGATCATCGATCGCTATGCGGCACGTTATCCATGGATCGAACGGCTCGACATGCCGGAGCATCGAGATAGAAGCTTCGCTGCAAAGGCTTACTGCATCAACGCGGCTTATGAGCACGTCAAGCAATTGGATTTCGAAGTGATTGGAAATCTCGATGCGGACGTATCCTTTGACAGCGACTTTTTCGAATTTCTCCTGCCAAAATTCGTCGATGCGCCTGAACTTGGTATCGCAGGTACAATTTTCCATGAAGATGGCTACGATTCCAGTGTCGACAGTTTCGAGGGCGAAAACTACGTGGCAGGCATGTGCCAGCTTTTTCGCCGGGCGTGCTTTGAAGATATCGGGGGCTACACGCCGCATGCGCCGGGTGGTGTGGACTGGATCGCCGTGATGTCCGCGCGGATGAAGGGCTGGAAAGTGCGGGCCTTCCGCGAGAAGCACTTCTTTCATCATCGCAGCATGGGCACTGCCGAGAGGGGCAGCCTGGCCGCTTTGTATTCCTATGGCAAGAAGGACTATTATTTGGGAAATCACCCGCTGTGGGAACTCCTGAGGGTCATCTATCGCCTGGGCAAAAAACCATACCTGTCCCAGGGGGTGGCGCTTGGCGCAGGATATCTTTCCGCCGCAATCCATGGAATACACCGTCCGATCTCACCCGAACTCATGCGGTTCCATCGAAAAGAGCAAATGAGAAAGTTGCGCGGGATCCTGCATTCTCTCCTGCACTGTCAACGCGTTGACAATTTTACCATTACATCCAGTGAATAGGTTTCCCGACAGAGATTGATGATTCATCAAACAATGAACCAGGAACGATTGAAAAAAGTGCGGTTCGCGGTCGGAAACTTCGTCGAGTGGCTGGAGCGCTACGGCGAAACTTCCTGGGACCATCAAACCTTTTTTGCCGGTGGGCCGGGCGCGGCCGCCAAAGCCCTTTACTACAGAAAGCCTCTGCTCGGGACCCTCGCGGTTGCCCCGATGATCTTTTGCGAAGCGTTCCTGCCCGGCGCAAGGAGGTTTTTCTGGAAACCTCTGAGATTTCCTATCGCCGACGCTCACTACGCCATGGGGTTCGCTTTTCTGTCAGATGGCAAAACTGGTCGCCATTATCAAAAAAGCGTCCATTTTCTTCATATGTTGGAGGCAAGCCGCAGCCCGGGCTTTCGAAATTATTGCTGGGGCTACCCATTCGACTGGGTTACAAGAAACGGGACCATCGCGGAATCCACTCCCATGATCACCAGCACCCCCTACGCCTACGAAGCCTTCCGCCAGGCGTACGGGTTGGACGAAGACGAGCATTGGCTAGCCGTGTGCAAGTCTATTGCAGAACATGCGATGACCGATATCCACGATTTTGAAACTTCACCTGCCGCTTCCACCTGCAGCTATACGCCCTACGATAAGGGCGGCGTAGTCAACGCCGCAGCCTACCGCGCCAATCTTTTGAGCGCGGCCGCTTCGGATTTTCCGGGTGAAGGATACTGGCAGGTCGGCGAAAGAAATCTCAATTTCGTGCTCGAAGCCCAGCAGCCCGATGGCTCCTGGTTTTACTCAGTTGATGGAGTGCGCGATTTCGTCGATCATTTCCACACCTGCTTCGTCCTGAAGGCGCTAGCCAAAATTGATAAGCGGATTGAAAATAACGATTGCCGAAAGGCCATAGACCGAGGTGTAGAGTATTACCTGGCAAATCTTTTGGACGAAAACGGGCTGCCCAAACCGTTCTCGCGCGCTCCGAGGCTGACCGTCTATCGGCGCGAACTCTACGATTGCGCGGAATGCATAAACCTCTGCCTCCTCCTACGCAAACGCATACCTTCGCTGAATCGGGTTCTTGAACGTGTGGTGGACGACCTCCTCGCCCGGTGGGTCAAGCCCGACGGCTCGTTTCGGTCGCGGGAACTCTATCTGGGGTGGGACAATGTGCCCATGCACAGGTGGGCCCAGTCGCAGATGTTTAGGAGCCTGGCCTTCCTCCTTCACGACGAAGAGACACCGATGAACGGGGATGAAAAAGGAACTTGCCAATAGAGGGGCAGGCGAGCGGAATGGATGCGTCCGAAAGTTCCCTGAGACCAGAGTTGGAAAATCTCACCGGATCCATTATTGGGGCGGCATTCGAGGTCTCGAATACCTTGGGACATGGGTTTCTTGAAAGCGTTTATCGAAAGGCGATGGTTCATGAGTTGTCCATCAGGGGTCTGTCCGCGGCGGAGGAAGTTCCTTTTGAGGTTATCTACAAGCGGACAAGTCTTGGAAGATATTACTGTGACCTGCTCGTAGAGAAAACGGTAGTTGTGGAATTGAAGGCCATCGGAGGGCTCGACTCGTCTCACGTTGGGCAGTTGCTGAACTACCTCCGAGCGAGCCGCCTTAATATCGGCCTCTTGCTGAACTTTGGCAGACCGCGCCTGCAATATCGACGGGTCGTGTTATGAGTACGGTAGACACAGATGAACACAGATAAACACGGATGAAGAGAGTTGAGCTAAAGTCGTATCTATCTGAGTCTCCGAATGAGTTTTTACCGGGCCTTTCCTGAACCAGTGGCTTTCTATCCGTGTCCATCTGTGTTCATCCGTGTCTAGCCAAGTTTTTCCCTGGAGAAGGTGAATGTTCGGCCTCTCGCGAGACCATCGTCCGGATGACGAGAGTTGAGCTAAAGTCGTATCTATCTGAGTCTCCGAATGAGTTTTTACCGGGCCTTTGAACCAGTGGCTTTCTATCCGTGTCCATCTGTGTTCATCCGTGTCTAGCTAAGTTTTTCCCTGGAGAAGGTGAATGTGCGGAATATGCGGGCAGCTCAATTTCAAAACCCGGGCGCCGGCCTCTCGCGAGACCATCGTCCGGATGACGAACACCCTCGTGCACCGCGGGCCGGACGATGACGGCTATTATTTCTCCGGCCCTTTAGCTTTCGGGTTTCGCAGATTGTCGATCATCGATCTCTCGGGCGGCCACCAGCCCATGTCAGACCGGGAAGAGACCATCTGGGTGGTTTTTAACGGCGAAATCTTCAACTTCCCTGAACTCAGGTCTGAGTTGGAAACCCATGGCCATGTGTTTCAGACCCGTTCGGACACCGAGGTAATAATCCATGGCTACAAGCAGTGGGGTGCGGATGTCTTCAATCATCTGAACGGCATGTTTGGCGTCGCCGTCTGGGACGAAGCGGAAAAAAGGCTCCTCGTGGCCAGGGACGCCATGGGAATCAAGATGATTTATTATCGTCTTGATGGAGACGGCCTTACGTTTGGTTCTGAATTGCGTCCGATCCTTGCCTCCGGCATCGAAAAACCGGAAGTCGATCCGGTCGCCCTGAACCTTTTCCTGCGCTACCGCTTCACACCTTCCCCTCTGACTCTCCACAAGGGCATACGGAAACTTGCCCCCGGGACCATGCTGGTTTGCGAAAAAGGGGAATGCCGCGAAGTTCGCTGGTACACGTACAAGCCGGAGCCTTTCTCCCCCATGCCGAGCGATGAAGAGGCGCGGGAGGAGCTCCTGGCAATTTACAAACGTGCGGTGAAACGTCATCTGCTAAGCGACGTGCCTGTAGGCCTCCTTCTTAGCGGCGGGGTGGATTCGGGCCTTCTTCTGGGCCTGATGGGGCTCGAAGGAAAGGACTGGCCAACGTTTACCGTTGGATATGGAACCAGTTTCAAAGACGACGAACTCAAAGATGCCGCCGAGACGGCCCGAATCTTCGGTGCGCACCATACTCCGGTCGAACTGACCCGTGAGATATTCGAAGAGGCGCTTCCGAACATTGTGGCCTCACTCGAAGAACCGGTTGCCACTTCTTCCATAGTGCCCATGTACTTTGTATGCCGGAGAGCGCGGCAGGATGTAAAAGTAGCGCTTGTCGGGCAGGGCCCCGATGAACTTTTCGGCGGCTACAAAAGGCACTTGGGGGTTCGTTACGGCGGTCTCTGGGCAGGCCTGCCCGGCTGGATGAGGTCCGGGATTTCGGCCGGCATAAACATGCTGCCGCGAAACGAGACCTTGAAGCGAGGCGTCTATTCGCTCGACGTTCCCGACCGCATGCGGCGCTATCAAAACGTGCTCTCTCTAGCCCCCGGCGACCAGGTGGACGCCCTTTTCCACGACGGCCTGCTTCCGCCCGATGCGGGCGATAAAGTGCTGGATTGCTGGGCCGACCTTGCGCCGCTCATGGAAAATACCGACGAACTGGGAGGGTTTCAATTCCTGGAAGTGCGCTCGACCTTGCCCGATGAACTGCTCATGTATGCCGATAAGCTCTCCATGGCTCACTCGCTCGAAGTGCGCGTCCCCTATCTGGACAGGGAACTGGTCGAATGGGTCCAGAGGCTTGACGCGGGTTTCAAGGTCCGGAACGGAAAAGGCAAGTGGCTGCACCGGCAGGTCTGCCGTGGTTTTTTGCCTGAGTCAATTCTCAAGCGCAAAAAACGCGGCTTTGCGGTCAACGTTGTGGACGACTGGTTCCATGACTCGATGAAGGGCAGGTTCGGCGATCTGTTATTGGACTCCGGTTCAATGATATTTTCACTCCTGCAACAAAGCTCCGTTACAAATTTACTCAGAGGTCATCAATCCGGAGCGAAGGACAACCACAAAATCCTCTTTAGTCTCGTAGCGTTGGAAGAATGGCTCAGGAGTGTGCACTTGGCCGATTACGGTCAAAAGGCTGTTGCGTAGGGATCGCCGCAGCGTCAGGGCCTGGCTGTGACCGGCTCGCATCCGCCTCACTTTGGTAATGAGCGAAAATGGCCCGGTCAACGCGTATCATGCAGGTCCCGGACCTTCTATTCTGAGGGATCATGGAAGCTTTCCGAAAAGAGATCTTGGTCAGCGGAGCGCCGAGAAAAGTCGACTGCGTAGAGATCGACGGTCAGATCTACTCGATATCCAAAGGGCTTACGAGGGTGGTTTCCCTGGAAGAAGACGAAGAGTGGTACCGGGATGTCCGCGATCCGGATGCCACGATTGCTGCCCTTCGGAAAGGCCCTCCCAGGACCGATATCTTTACCTTTTGGCAGCGCTTTCCGGATACCCAACCGCATTTCGGTTTCTATTACGAATTGGAGCCGATAGCGGCGCTGCCGATTACCAGCTTTGATCAGTGGTGGAAGAGCCAGATCAGTCCCAAGCACAGGAATAAGATCCGCAAGGCCGAGAAACAGGGGCTGCGTGTGGTCGAGGCGAATTTCGACGACGACTTCGTGCGGGGGATGACAGATATATTCAATGAGACCCCTGTACGGCAGGGGCGTCGTTTCTGGCATTATGGGAAAGATTTCGATACCGTCAAGCGGCAGTTCTCCAGGCGGCTCTATCGCGAGCACTTGATCGGCGCCTATCTCGGAAATGAACTGGTCGGCTTTATGATGTTGGCCGACGCGGGTCCCTTCATGTACGTTGGCCAGATCCTCTCAAAGATTAAGCACAGGGATAAAGCGCCAAACAACGCCCTCATTGGAAAAGCGGTCGAACTGTGCGAGCGGCGCAAGGTCCCATATATGGTTTATGCATACTGGGGAGCGGGTCCTTTCGCCGACTTCAAACGGCAGAGCGGGTTTGAAAGGATGCTTGTCCCTCGCTACTATGTCCCGCTGAACGAGTGGGGAAAGCTCGTCCTTCGCCTGGGATTACATCGTGGGCTGAAGGGAGCGCTCCCCGAACCGTTGAGAGAAAAGCTCAAAGCTCTGAGGAAAACCTGGCTTGAGAGTAGAGCGATTCGAGGGGAAGCGTAGGGATGCCCGGACTTTTTGGTGTGATCACGCGGCGGAAGCCTGACGAGGTGAGGGCTGAGATAGGTCTGATGCTGTCCTGCGTTAAGCACGAGCCTTTTTACGAGACCGGTTCATACTCGGTTGAGTCGCAGGGCCTTTACCTGGGCTGGACTGTGCTTGAGGGGTCTTTTAGCGATTGCATGCCGATCGTCGATTCCGCTCATAACCGGACCCTGTTTTTTTCGGGACAGAACTTCCCGGATGGAAACGCTACGAGTTCTTTGAGGTCGCAGGGCTCTGGGGCAAACCCCAAAGACGCCTCCCGCCTGCTCGATGCCTACGAACTTGACAAGCAAAGCTTCTTTTCTTCCCTGAACGGCTGGTTTTGCGGGGTGCTCGCCGATACGGACAAGGGCGAGATCCATCTTTTCAACGACCGTTTCGGGATCGGCCGACTCTACATTTACGAAGCACCTGACGGCTTTTATTTCGCTTCGGAAGCCAAGGCACTGTTAAAAGTGCGAAAGGAACTGCGGCAGATTGACCCACAGGGCTTGGGCGAGTTTTTTGCCTGCGGCTGCGCGCTCGAAAACCGGACACTTTTCCGCAATATGTCCCTTTTGCCCGGTGGCTCTAAATGGACATTCCAGGCCGGCGCCCTGGTACGAAAAGCCGTTTACTTCAGTCCTGCGGAATGGGAAGACCAGGCCCCCTTGGCCCCGGACGCTTTTCACGAAGAACTCGACTCAACGTTCTCCCGAATACTGCCCCGCTACGCTAATTTCTCGAAGCCGACAGCCATTTCTCTTACCGGCGGGCTCGATACGCGGATGATTTTCGCGTACCTGGATGCCGGACCAGGGGACTTTCCATGCTATACGTTCTCCGGCAAGGGCAGGGACACGTTCGACCTGAAGATCGCCCGTTCAGTAGCAAAGGCCTGCGGTCAGCCGCACAGCACGATAAGGCTTGATCCGAAGTTTTTCGCCAATTTCCCGCATTATGCGGAAAGAACAGTCTACATATCCGACGGCTGCCACGACATTTGTGGAGCTCATGATCTCTATTTCAATGCCAGCGCCAGGGATATCGCGCCAGCCAGGCTGACCGGCAAATTCGGCAGTGAAGTCCTTAGAGGCGTGAGGATGCTGAAAGCGCAGCCGCCTGCCCTGGACCTGTTCGATCCCGCCTTCAGGCCGTATGTGGATAGAGCCGGGGCTACGGTGGCCTCAATGGAAGGCGAGGACAAGATTTCCTTCACCGCGTTTGCTGACATCCCCTGGTATGAGTATGGCCGCCTTGCCATTGAACAGTCCCAGCTCACTTTCGTAACTCCGTTTACAGATAACGAGCTGGTTCGTCTAGCCTATCGTGGGCGCAATGCGATCCGGAGACAGGACGACATTCCACTTTACAGCATCCTGAAACATCGTCCCGACCTGCTCGATATCATGACTGACAGGGGACGACAGGGAGGTGGACTCCTTTCATGGATGAGCAGACAGTTTTATGGGACTTTCCTCTTCAAGGGAGACTGGTTCTTCCATAACATGCCCCAAAGGTACGCCGAAATAGGGGCATTCTTAGAGCGTTTGAACGTGGGGAGCCTCTTCCACGGACGTCATTTCATGCTCGACTATAGGTCATGGTTCCAACATGAACTGAAAGATTACGTGCGTGACATGCTTCTAAACCCGAACGCTGCGATTAGGCATTTTGTAAACGGCGAAGTCCTGGATAAAATGGTTCGCTGCCATTTGAATGGTGAACGCTCCTACCTGGATGAAATCAACAAGGCACTCACAGCTGAGTTGATTCACAGGCAATTGACTGAAAGATACTGATAGGGGTCACTGGTAGCGTCAAGAGTCGAAAGACCAGTAACCTGTAACTCCGAACCAAGTTTAGCCGGCTCGCGACCGGAGACCCGCGACACAGAACGAAGTTCGGCCGACTTGCGACTACCAACGAAGTGAGTAAAATGGGCCTGCATCTCCCTCCGCATTTAGCTCTTTTCCTCTGTATCATCCTTATATTTTCCCTGTTTTGGCTGGACTCCCGACGTAGTGAGCCTGTCTCCCGGGCCATTTGGGTCCCTGCCACCTGGTTTGCCATGGCCGCATCCCGCCCATTGGATCTCTGGTTCTCGGCTGGACCGGCCCAAGACTCGTCGGCGGAGGGGAGTGCAATCTCCAGGGCGGTCTATTTGGTACTGATCCTTGCCGGCCTTCTCATCCTTTCCCGACGCAGAGAGAAATTCAGCATACATGAATTGGTTGCAGACAATGGACCTCTTTTCCTGCTCCTCGGCTATTTTGCCCTTGCCATTATCTGGTCCGATTTCCCGTTCGTTTCATTTAAAAGATACATAAAAACGTTCGGTATGCTGATGATGATCCTGATCATCCTCACCGACGCAGACCCTGCTCTGGCCCTCCGTACTACCCTCCGACGGTGCGGGTTCGTTCTTCTCAGCCTGTCCTTTATGTTGGCAAAATACTTTACGGCGATAGGCGTCAGTTACGACACATGGACGGGTGCACAGGCCGTGGTTGGAGTTGCCAGCGATAAAAATATGCTGGGCCAGATCTGCCTTGTGTTTGGGATGGGCTATCTATGGGGGCTGGTGTCTGAGTGGAGCAAGAGCCGCTTACCCAAGAACCATCGATTGGCCCCTGCCATCGACATATTTATGCTTCTTCTTGCAATTCATCTCCTGCTGCTATCTCACAGCGACAGTTCTCTTGTATGCATGCTTTTCGGTTCTGCAGTCATGCTGGCAACCAGGTATGCATCTGTTCGTAAAAGGATTGGAATGTACATTGTGATTGGAGCGATCACATTTTTGCTTCTAAACTCGTTTTCAGAACTCATTCCATCCATTGTTCATGCCCTTGGTAGAAATATGACCCTCACGGGAAGGACGGAGATCTGGCAGAAGTTGCTGTCGTTTGCGAAAGAGAACCTATTGCTCGGAGCGGGCTATGAAGATTTTTGGATGGGACAAGTCCTGGTCAGACTGCGGTCGATGGGGATGTACATGAACGAAGCCCATAACGGCTATCTGGAAATTGTGCTTAATACAGGCCTCGCCGGCCTGTTCCT
>JARLHP010000008.1 GCA_031292195.1 Syntrophobacteraceae bacterium | reverse complement strand
GTTTGGGACCTTTTTCGTGGTTTAAATATTTATTTTTTTTGCGTATTTCGGTATCGTGGGGGGGTGGGGGGGGCTAAGCCCCCCGCTCTTTTGGCCGTAGCCTTTTCAATGACGCAGCCTTAACTCAACGGCGCCCCCCCCGGCCGAATGCTACACCGGCTGATCCACCAGCCTTCTGTCCTCCACCCTGGTTCGGTAGAGATACAGGGGAATGTAGGCGAGCATGATCAACCAGCCCAGTCCGTAATACCGCCAGCTCCACAGCGGTCCCCCCCACACCCAGACCAAGGTGAAAAGAAACGCCAGACCCAGCGCGATGTATTTGAAGTATTCCGGAAGCTTGAAGGGTCGTGCATATTCCGGATGGTCATTTCTCAGTAGATAATAGCTTATGAGGACCGGGACAAAAGATATCACATAGCCGACATTGGAGACCACCATTATGTAGGCGGGCGTCTCTATGGCCATCAGCCCGACATTTACAATAACATTTAGAGCCATTGCAAAATCGGGCACGTTATGTTTGTTGCAATGGGCAAAGATCTTCGGGCACTGCCCATCGAGCGACATCTGGTAAAGGGACCGGGCGCAGCCCATGATGGCGTTAAGGGCCGAGAGCAGAAGGGCCGCCAGCAGCATCACGGTGACCACCCACACCCCCGCCTTGCCAAATATGGGGTCCACAAAACTTACAAACATGGCGTACGGATCCTGGGCTATGGTCTTTGCGCCCAAAACCAGCAGGAAAGACAGGGGGATCATGGTGTAGATGAACACCCCCAGCACGCCCTCCAGAATCATGGCGATCGGGGCGTCTCTGTGCGGGTTCTTGCATTCGGCTATGTAACAGGCCGCTGCTTCCATGGCTATGGAATTCCATGTGGTAAGAAAGGCATATTGCATGAAGAGCATTATGCCCACCCTGGACCAGATCGAAGTTCCCAGCACGTCCAGGGGAATGAGGTTATTCCAGTTGAGCAACTGGGGCTTGAAAAGGAAAGGGGCGACGGCCAGAACCACCAGCGGCAGGATACAAAGCCCGGCCAGAACGATGGAAAAAACGGCCCCGGGCCTGATCCCCATATAAGCCACGGCGAAAAGCACAAGCGTTAAGATGGTTCCCAGAATTATGGGGTTGAACTGGACGCCGAAAGGCTTGGCCAGTACGTTTACATAGGTTACCACCAGGAGCATGTTGACCGCGATGACCGGATTCCACCCCAGCCAGTAGGCCCAGGCTGTGGCGCCGTTAACGTGGGCGGCAGCCTTCGGCCACTTCATAAAACCCATGTAGGCGTAGCCTGGAGGGCCTCCGGTGCGGTCGGGAAACATGGCGGCCAGTTCGGCCAGGAAAAGACAGAGAAGAAAACCGGCCAGCGTGGTGAGGATGAAATTGGGGATGGCCGCCGAACCCAGTCCGGCCAGAACCGGCCCGGTGACTCCGGTCACCAGGATCGTGCCGGACAGCCCGATGACAAAGGCGCCTTTCCAATCGATGTGTCGATTCAGGTTGGCCGTGTGATAGGTGAATTTACCTTCCGTATTTAATTTTCCCATCTTCTTGCTCCTCGAGTGGTGGTGAGAATGGTCTGGAGTCTTTCGGGACAAACTTCTAGAGCATTGTCAGGTATCGCTTTATTTCCCACGCGGTGACCTCGTGGCGCATGAATTCGCTCCACTCGGCCCTTTTTAGCCGGATGAACTCCTCTGCAATCGGACCGAGCGCCGACTTGACCACCTCGTCTTCCTCCAGGGCCGCCACCGCCTCCCACAGATTTTGCGGAAGGCCGGCCATCCCGCGACGACGACGCTCCTCGAAGGGCATTTCGTACAGGTTGATTCCTATGCAGGGGTCCCCCGGATCGATTTCGTTTTTTATTCCATCCAGACCCGCGGCCATATGCGCCGCGGTAAGAAGATAGGGGTTTACGGCCGCCGAAATCGACCGGTCCTCGAACCGGGCGGGGCTGGGACATCGCAGGAGTTGCGTGCGGTTATTGTCTCCGTAGCAGGCAAAGGCGGGGGTCCAGGTGTAGCCAGAAGTGGACGAATAAACGAATTCGCCGCTTTGGATGCGCCGGTAGCAATTGATCGTGGGCGAAGCCACCGCGGTCAGGGCCCGGATATGCTTGAGCAGTCCGCCCGCATAATGAAGGGCCAGTTTGGAGAGTCCAAGGCCGCTCGAATCTTTTTGGCCCGGCTCGAGCGGAAAGAGGTTCTTGCCGGTCCCGGCGTCCGCCACATGGAAGTGCAGGTGGGCCGCCGAACCGGTTTTATCGGCGAAGGGCTTTGCCATGTAGGTGGAGATGCATCCATATTTTGCCGCCACCTGGGAGGTCATCATCCGGAAAAGCGTCAAGCGGTCGCAGGAGTGCAAGGCGTTGGTCCAGCCGAAGTTTACTTCGTACTGGCCGTTGGCGTCCTCATGGTCGCTTTGATATATCTCGAAGCCCAACTCATTGCCGTAGCGGATGATGTCCTGCAGATAATCCATCGCCTGGCACATGCCCTTGAAATCGTAACAGGGTTTGGCCAGCGTATCGATCCCCAGGGGGTCCCAGATACTCATGGTTCCGTCACTGTTGCGGGTCACCAGGAAGTGCTCGGGTTCAAAGCCGCAGTTGAGCGCATATCCTTCACGGGCAAACAGTTCCGACATACGTGTCAGGTTCCAGCGCGGGCAGTAGGGGTGGGGTTTTCCGTCGACATGGAGGTTGGTGTTCACAACCGCCACGTTTTTTTTCCAGGGCAGTTGACGATAGGTGCCGATGTCGGCTCGCGCCATCAGATCGTGGCTGTGCGGCCCCTGCCCCATGCCAAACACCGCGGCGCCGGCAAACCCGGCCCCATCTTCGACAATGTCGTCGAAGCACGCGGCCGGCACCTGCTTGACCTTCACAGCCCCATTGATGTCTACGAACTGAGCCAGAATAAATTCTATCCCGTCTTGACTCATCTGACTGCGAACGATCTCTTTGGTTGTCTGCGGTTTCACCTTGCTTTCTCCTTTCGAGTGGCAACTGGTTGCTGGAGCCGGGTCCCTGGTCCGGTTGATTTTTTGAGTCACAGTTAATTTATTTGCCACAGAGGAAATTCAAGAAACATGCCCGGAAACCTCAACCCATCGGGACCCCTGGCCGGGGAAAGCGGCTGATCCTCACTATCGGGCAATTTATGCTGAATTTGCGAGCAGGAGGTTACGATAAAAATCGGTGGAAAAATTGGCCCGAACTTCTCGATAGGGCGATACATAATTGTGCGATTATTTTTACTGAAACAATTTTGTTTAAAGGCTGGCAATCCAGCGGAGTGGCAAGCAACGGTTTCATTTTTACCGATTTGTGATACGAAAGTGTGTCAACTGCCGCAGGGGGGCTACCTATGGACGGTTCGCTCCTTCCTGCATTTTATTCGTCCTACCCGTCCTTTTCGTCCTAAGCCTTTCAATCCTGTGTACTCAACGTCGGTGTTGACTCAGCCCCTTTCCTGTGTTAGTGGCTAATTTGCCGGTATGTTAAGGTTTCTGGGAGTTTGCCGGTATTTCCCCGAGGGGAGGGGCTCCATTCCCGCTCGATTCGTATCAACCCTTTTTGACTGGAAGGTGGTCGAACTTTTCCCATGTCCAAACCCCGGATCGATCCCCCCGAATTGGCCACCGAACTTCTTACGGGCTCGGGCGCCGGCCAGAGCAGCATCGAGGCGGCCATTGGCCGGGAAGTGCGGGCGTTTCGGAAAAAACTGGACATGACGGTGGTTGAGCTCTCCAGGCTCACGGGCTTATCGGCCGGCATGCTCTCCAAGATCGAGCGGGGGATTGCCTCGCCTTCCCTCACCACTATCCAGGCTCTTTCCGCCGCCCTTCAGGTCCCGGTGACCGCCTTTTTCCGCCAGTTCGAGGAGCGAAGAGACGCCACCTTTGTTCGCAAGGGCGAAGGGCTAAAGATCGATCGGCGCGGAACCCGCTCCGGACACCAATATGAGCTTCTCGGCCACACGGTGGGCAGCGGCATGGCGGTGGAGCCTTATTTGATCACTCTTACCAAAGAATCAGAAGTGTTTCCCCTCTTTCACCATGCCGGCACAGAGTTCATCTATATGCTCGAGGGCTGGGTCGGTTACCGTCACCACAATCGTGTCTATCAGCTGACCCCGGGCGATTCCCTGTTCTTCGACGCCCAGGCCCTGCACGGACCCGAGGAACTGATCGAACTTCCCGCCAGGTTCCTGTCCATAATCGTCTACCCCAGATCTTTAGAAGAATAGCTTTCTTATTCCTCAAGGCTTTTTCCTTCTTCCGACCTTCTACAAAATCACCCCGGGTTACCCTTTCTCCCCTTGGCTTCCATTAGCCTGATGGGGGGGGCTCCTCATAATTTTCATAGCAGGAACATTATTTGCATTTGAGGTTGAGCCTGGAGGGACGCTTCTCACCTGCTTTAGCCAAAAGCGGCTGTCCGAAAATTCCGGGCCGCGGTGTGGATGCATTTTCTAAATTATGAGGAGACTTCAATGTGCAGTATCGCAGGAATCCTGTTCAAGAACGGCAAACGGTCCAACCTGGGCCTGACCACCGGGGAGGCGCTGACCGAGATGATGGATGCATGCCGGCACCGGGGCCCCGATTCCGCGGGTTGGGCCCTCTATAAGGAGCCGCGGGAGGGAAAACTCCGGCTGAGGTTTTTTGTAAGCCGCGGGGCGGGACAAAGCGAGGATGTGGCCCGCATCCGCGAGGGCCTCATGGCGAACGGGGCTGCGATTGTCGAGGAAGAAGCCGTTGGGTGTACCTATGGGGCGGTGGTCGAGCATGAAGGGGACATACAGAAATTTTCCTACGCCATGGAGCGGGTGGGCAAGCTGGTGTCGGTAGGCTCGAGCCTCGATCTGATAAAGGATGTGGGGCAGCCCTACGGGCTCCAGAAGGTCTACGGAATCGCTCAATTCAACGGCAGCCACGCCATAGGGCACACGCGCCTGGCCACCGAAACGGGCGTTCACCCCGAGACCGCTCACCCTTTCTGGGCTACCGGCTTTGCCGATGTAGCCACGGTGCACAATGGCCAGATCACCAACTACTGGATCATGCGCCGCAGGCTGGAGCGTCGGGGGATGGAATTTCGAACCGAAAACGACACGGAGCTGATCGCGGTCTACCTGGCCTACAAAATGAGCCAGGGGGTGCTCCTGGAAGATGCGTTGCGCAGTTCACTGGATGATCTGGACGGGACCTTTTCCTACCTGGTGGCGACCAAAGACTCGATCGGCTATGCCAAAGACAAGCTGGCGGCAAAGCCGATGGTCAAATACGAAGACGAGGACCTCATTGCCCTCGCTTCGGAAGAAGTCGCTCTCAATCGGCTGTTTCCGGGCCGGGCGCTGGATACGACCGAGCCTGCGCCTCTTACCTGCGGCTTGTGGTCACTGGGAAAGAAAACGGAAGGAGCGCTTTAGACATGGTCACTATCGATCTGGCTCAAACAACGGTTCGAAAGGTCAACGAAATATTGCGGGGTTTCGGCGCCACTCATCAGAACGCCGAGATCGTAAACCCGGACGCGAAGCACTATATCGGAGTCGGTCTGGTCACTCCGACAAAGGTGATCATCAGGGGCTCGGCGGGCTATTACTGCGGGGGGCTCTGCGATGGCCCCCACTTCAAGGTGGATAAGAATGTGAGCTGGGGGGTGGGCGATAATCTGCTTGCCGGCTCGATAGAGGTGGGAGGTAACGCCGGGGCCATCGCGGGTGTGGGGATGCGCGGCGGAGACATAGTGGTGCGGGGAAACGTGGGATCGCGCGCCGGCCAGGTAATGAAGAAGGGGACGCTTTGTTGTGCGGGCAACGCCAACTTCATGGCCGGCTATATGATCTATGGGGGGCGAGTCATAATCCTTGGCAACTCGGGAGAGCGGGTTGGCGAGGACATGATGGGCGGGGAGATTTACGTTGGCGGCAAGGTGGAGTCGCTGGGAAACGACGCCATGCTGGTCGAGCCTTCCTCCACCGATCTGGACAGCGTAATGGAGTTTCTGGACCGCTATGACATAGCTTTTCAGGGGAGTTTCAAAAAGATCGTTTGCGCCGGAAAGACCCTTCGCTACGGGACCGCGGAGCCGCGGCTGCGAAAAATCCCCTTTACCACTTTTTCCTCCGGAGGCGCCGAGGACTACTGGAACGCCAAGGTCCAGGAGGATATCCGGGTGAAGGCCCATATCGGCAGGTACCGCATTCGCGGTTACGGCACGTCGCGCCACCTCCCCCATTTCCAGGACATCGCTTTCAAGGCCGACCTCACGGGGGCGGGGATGGACCCCGATGTGGTTTCCAGGGTCAATCTGCGCACCTTCCTCGGGGAAAAACACGGCGGGCGCTCGCTCGATCTCAGCATGCCCGTAATGATCGCCCCGATGAGCTACGGGGCCCTTAGCAAGCAGATGAAGCTGGCGCTGGGCATAGCCTCGCGAATGTCTGGAATTTCGGAAAACAGCGGCGAAGGCGGCATGTTGTCCGAGGAGCGGGCGGAGGCGCGGCAGATGATAGCCCAGTGCCTGGCCGGGCGTCTGGGGTGGAATGTCCACGATGTCAAACGGGCCGACTGCATCGAAATCTACATTTCCCAGGGGGCAAAACCGGGGTTGGGCGGCCAGTTGATGGCCGAAAAACTGACCAGGGAGATTGCGGCGGTTCGGGGGATTCCGGCGGGGATGGATTTGCGCTCGCCTTCCAGGCATCCGGACATTCTGGGCGGCGACGATCTGATCATGAAAGTGGAGGAGTTGCGCGAAGCGACCGGGTGGCGGGTGCCTATCAGCATCAAGCTGGGCGCCGGACGCATCCGCGACGACATAAAGATCGCTTTGAAAGACGGGATAGACTTCGTGGAGCTGGACGGGATGCAGGGGGGGACGGGGGCCGCCGGAAGCGAGGTGGCCGAATTTGTGGGCATACCAACCATCGCCGGACTCCAGGAAGCAATCGACGGACTGGCGGAAATCGATTGCCAGGGCCAGCTGCCCATCGTGCTCATGGGGGGTGTTAAAGACGGCGTCGACGCGGCCAAAGCCATCGCTCTTGGCGCCACGGCGGTTGCCTGCGGCAGTTCGATGCTCATTGCGGCAGGCTGCATCGCCTGCATGCAGTGCAGTGTGGGAAGCTGCGTGATAGGCGCCGCGACACAGGACCCCGAGCACACCGCCCGCTTTGACGTCGAGAAGCGCGCCCTCCAGGTCCATCAATATCTGGAGGCGATCCGGTGGCAATTGGCTTCGATCGCCCATGCCCACGGCTACAGCGACATCCGGCAACTGTCCCGAAACGACCTGGTCGCCCTAACCCCCGAGGCGGCGGCCCTTACGCGATTACCCTATGATGAATCCCTTGCAGGGAAGGTGCGCGGGCGGATTTGACAGGCAACACTGTCTCCACACCTTTTAGCTGTAGGTTGGGCTAAGCGAAGCGCAGCCCAACAAAAACCATGGCAATACTATCTCCACACCGTTTAGAGGAGAAGAAGATATGGACGAGCTAAACGTCCGGGCCGCAGACCCGATGGAGCGATGCGACGAGTATCCGGACTCGGATTTTATTCCCGCCCCGTGTCAGCAGGGCTGCCCTCTGGGGACCGATATCCCTTCCTATGTAGGCCTTATCGCGGAGGAAAAACTGGAGGCCGCTTTTGAGGTCATTTCCGAATCCAACCCTTTCCCCGCGACCTGTGGGCGGGTTTGTGCAAAGCCTTGCGAAACACAGTGCCGGCGAGGGGAAAGCGATGGGCCTGTAAGCATACGAAGTCTGAAACGGTTTGTAACCGAACAGGTTGGCCGTCAACACCGGGAGAACCCTTTCCCGGTCACCCGGAAAAAGACGGTGGGCATCGTGGGCGGCGGCCCGACCGGTCTTACCGCCGCCAGGGATTTGGCCGAGGCGGGCTATGAAGTTCACCTCTATGAAAAATCGGGCCGTCTGGGCGGCATGATGGCTGCCGGGATTCCCCCCTTCCGATTGCCCGAGCGCTTCGTAGAGGCGGATATCGAAAGAATTCTAGAAGATTGTCCGGGCATCATGGTGCGCCTCAACTGCGCCCTTGGCGACGGGGTGAGCCTGGACGAACTCAAGGAAAAGCACGACGCGGTGCTCCTGGCGCCGGGGTTGTGGCGAGACCGAAAGCTGGGGGTCCCCGGTGAAAAAGAGGGGATCGAGGGGCTGCTGGGAATCGGTTTTCTTACCGGCCTAAACCAGGGCGAAAGCATCAGGCTGGAAGGCGAGGTGGTGGTGGTTGGCGGGGGAAACGTGGCCATGGACGCCGCCAGGGCGGCCTTGCGGGCGGGAGCGGCCACTGTGGAGCTCTTCTGCCTGGAAGCCCTGGACCAGATGCCCGCCTGGAAACACGAAATCGAGGAAGCCCTTCAGGAAGGGGTGCGGATCAATCCTTCCTGGGGGCCGAAGGAAATATTTTCGGAAAACGGCAAACTCACCGGCATCGAGTTCGTGCGATGCACATCCGTTTTCGATGCGCAAGGCCGCTTCAACCCTGAATATGATCACAAGTCGGTGCTGAGGAAGGATGCGAGGGCCGTTTTGGTGTGCATAGGCCTGGAACTGGAAAACGAGGAACTGCAAAGAGCGGGGCTCTTGGAGCGGGGCCGGGTCAAAGCCGATTTCGAGAGCATGCGCACCGCCGATCCTCTTGTTTTTGCCGCGGGCGACTCCGCGTTCGGTCCCTCGGCCATCGTCTACGCCATTCATCACGGCCACCGGGCGGCTCATTATATAGAGGCCCACCTGGAAGGGGTGAAAAATCCGCAGCCCTACAGGGTCCGCTACTCCTCGCGCCAGGTCTCGATCATTCAGGACCCCAGGTGGGAGACGCTCGCAAGAGAAGAGCCTCGGCGCACGCTCTCGGCCGATGCTCCCCTCAGCGATGAATGTGAATTGACCTATGAGCGCGACGTGGCCGTGCGCCAGGCGATACGGTGCCTTCGCTGCGACGCGGAGACCGGGACGGCCGACTATTCGAGACGCACTCGGGAACACATTCAGAGCATGGCCAGGACCGATCCTGCCGATGTGGAGCGGCAGAGGAGTATTTTGCAGGCGCGCTTGAAGCCTCGCAAAAATCCCTTCCCGACCGGGCGGCCGGCCAATTTGGACGACATCGTGTTTTTGCCCGCGGCCCTTACCCGGCTGGTGATCGACCCTTACCGCGAGGCATGCTCGACCTCGACGCCCGTGGGCCGCTCGCTTACCCTCCGGCAGCCTTTCCTTTTTACAGGCTTCGACGATGCGCCTGCCCCCGTTCGCGAGGCGTTGGCGCTGGCCCTCGAATCCAGCGGGTGCGCCTACCTGGGCTTCCGGCCGCTGGGCAAAGCCGCCCGTGCGCCCTGGCTGCAGTTGCTCGGCGCGCCCGATGAGGTCCCCAGTCCGGAGGCGAGTGGGCTGGTCTTCATGATGGGCGAGCGGTTCGAGCCGATTTCCCCCAGTCGCCTCACCCCCGACCGGCTGCTGGGTCTATGTTCTACCGGGCCGTTGCTTGCCGAGGTGATTCCTTATGCCCTGGAGAAGGGGTTCGATCTGCTGGTGCTCGACGGGACAAAAGGCATGGGGAGAGCGGGAAGCGAATTGGAAAGCGAGCCCGATTTTTCCATCATGCATGAGGCCATAACAATTCTGCGTGAGCTTAACCGGGAGGAGGATATCGACCTGGCCTATTTCGGCGGACTTCGCTCCGGGACCGACGTGGCCAAGGTGCTGGCCCGCAATTGCCGGGCGGCGGTGTTCGGGGCCGCGGTGTCCATTGCCATGGGCGGTGTGATAGCCGGCCGGGCCGTGGAATTTCCCGAGGGAGGCGCCGTCGAGGTCGACGAACGACGACTGTGGGCGGAAAACTGGATCAAGGCAACCGCCCAGGAAACCGCGATCATTGCGCGGTGCACCGGCAAGACCAACGTCCACAACCTCGAACCCGAGGACATGAGGTCCATCACCCTTACGGGCGCCGAAGCCATGGGCATATCCCTGGCTTCCGGGTGCGCGCCGAGGGAGTATTTCTAATTCGATCGGAGAGTGCGAAGAGGCGCGAACTGCTATGGATTACGATTTTGATACATGTCCGGTTTGCGGCAGGAAAGTTTCGGCCAGGGAGCCCTATGAAAAGACCTGGTCTCTTGCCATGCGAATGGGAATGATCGGCAAGCAGAAGCACTTGTTCGGCATGGAGCTGTCCTTTCCTTTCGGCAAAGTGCAACTGCGGGGGGTGTGCAATTATTGCGATTACGTAAAGCTCAAGGAATTCAACAGGGAAAACGCGCACGAGAAGCGCTTCACGCTAGTCTAGACCTCGGTGTGGCGTCTTAAAAAATTGAGGAGAATATATGTTTTGGCGATCTAAGAGGTTATGGAGGGAACCCGGGTCCCTCAAGTCCAGCTATGATGCCGTAATTATCGGAGGCGGTCTGCACGGGCTGGCGACGGCCTATTTCCTGGCCCGCCATCACGGCATGACCGATATAGCCGTAATCGAGAAAAACTACATCGGGTTTGGCGGCGCGGGCAGAAACACGGCGATTGTCCGGGCCAATCAGCGCACGCAGGAGAACCTGCCTCTTTATAAGGAAGCCCTGGAACTGTGGCCGGTGCTCACACGGGAACTCGATTTCAACCTGATGTTCTATAACTGCGGGAACCTCAATCTCGCCCACAGCGACGCCGCCATAAAGGCCATGCGGCTGCAGGTGGCATCGGCCCAGTATAGCGGCATAGATATCAAACTGGTTGACCCCAGGGAATGCAAAGAACTCATTCCGGCGCTGGATATCTCGGATCGCCCCAGATACCCGGTCTTCGGCGGCATGTTTCATCCGCCCGGAGGGATTGTCCGCCATGACGCCGTAGTCTGGGGACTGGCCAGGGGGGCCTCCAAGTGCGGGGTCGATATCCATCAGAATACCGAAGTGACCGGTATCGCGGTGAGCGGGGGCAGGGTGGTTGGTGTGGATACCGGCAGGGGGAGGATTCACACCTCCCGGGTGCTCAACTCCGCCGGAGGCTACTCGGCGGCCATCTCCTCGGGAATGCTGGGGATTCGTCTGCCCATAAGCGTTCTTACCATCCAGGCGATGGTGACCCAGCCATTGAAACCATTTCTGGACCACGTGGTTTCCTCCGGGATGTATCACTGCTACGCCAATCAAACCCTCAAAGGTGAGGTGGCCACAGGGGCCCACATGGATCCCTGGCCCAATTACACCACCCAGTGCACGGGCCACTACATAAAGCATCAGGCCGAGGCCCTCTCGGAGCTGCTGCCCTGTTTGCGAGGGGTAAAGTTCATGCGCCACTGGGCCGGGCTGGCGGATATGACCCCGGATATGGCCCCGATCATGGATGGCAACGATCACATCCGGGGATATTACATGAACTGCGGTTGGGGCTACTTTGGTTTCAAGTCCTCCACGGTTGCGGGCAAATATATGGCCCGGTTCATTTCGACGGGGGAATGCCCGGACATTCTCAAGCCTTTCGCGCTGAACCGATTCGAGCAGCACAGGCTCATGGGAGAAACGGCGGCCCTGGTCAGCTACAGTGCGGACAACTAGGGAATCGCTTGAGACCCGTCAAAGCAAAGGAGATGCAATGGCATTGTTGATAAATTGCCCTGTCTGCGGAAAACGCAATGGATACGAATTCCGCTACGGCGGAGAAGACAAGGGGCCAAGGCCCGACGATGAGAGCCTGAGCCAGGCTTCCTGGTGCGACTACGTTCACAACAACAACTGTGTTGCCGGAATCCAGAAGGAGTGGTGGTTCCACAAGGACGGCTGCGGCGCCTGGTTCACCATTTATCGCGACACCAGGACCAACCTTGAGGCAGACACTTCCGCCGACACCAGCATACCGGAGGTGAAATAAATGGACAGGTTAAAAGATCTGCCGACATTGCGGATTCGCACGGAAGATAAGGTTTCATTCAAATATCAGGGCCGCGCCCTCGAAGCATTGGGCGGCGACACGGTAGCCACGGCGCTGTTTGCCAATGGCGTGAGGATCTTTGGACGCAGCCTCAAATACCATCGCCCGCGGGGACTCTACAGTCTCGACGGCGAGTGCAGCAACACGATGATGCGAATAGACTCCGTTCCAAACGTTCGGGCGGAAACCACCTCGGTTAAAGACGGCATGAACGTGGAAGCCCAAAATGGACTCCGGCGCCAGGGGTTCGATCCTCTGGGGTTTATGGACGCTTTGAGCTGGGCCATGCCGGCGGGCTTCTACTATAAAGTCTTCCACAAACCCGCCAGGATTTGGCCCGTTGCCGCCCGACAAATCAGGAAGGCTGCCGGCCTGGGCGTCATAAGCCCCGATTTTGAAATGGCCGGCAGATACGATGAAATCTACCCGCACGCCGATGTATGCGTTCTGGGCGGCGGGCCGGCGGGGTTGAACGCGGCGCTTTCCGCGGCAGAGTCGGGGCTGTCCGTGATCTTGCTCGAATCCAGGCCGTGGCTGGGCGGATTCTTCGACTATCGCTCCAAGCTGCACGCCCGGGCCGCCGAACTCGCCCTGGAGGTTGCAAATAACCCCGGGATTCGGGTCTTTACAAACGCCCCCGTTGTGGGCACTTACTCCGACGGTCTGGTCACGGCGTTCCAGCGCGGAAGCAAGGCGGACTGTTTCGACGAACGGTATATAGAGGTCCGGGCGACGAGCACCGTTGTGGCCACAGGGTGCATCGAGCGGCCGCTTCTTTTCGAAAACAACGAAAAACCGGGCGTCATGCAGGTGGGGTGCGCGCATCGGCTGGCCCGCTCCTGGGGAATTCTGCCCGGCAAAAAGGCCGTGTTCAGCGTCGGTCACGACCTCGGACTGGAGGCCGCCATCGACCTGGCGGACCTCGGCCTGGAGGTGCGCTGTGTGGCCGATGTCCGGGAGGACGGGCAGGACCCCCGGCTGGTTGGAGAACTGCAAAAACGCTCCATTCCGTTTTACAGGGGGTGGGTTGCCACGCAGGCTAAAGGTTGGAACAGGCTGAGAAGCGTCACGCTGGGTTCGGTCGGTGGAGCGCACGAACGCAGGTTCGACTGCGACACCCTGATCGCCTCGGCCGGTTTCACCCCGGTCTGGGGACCTATCGCGCTCGGGCAGACAAAGATGCGCTTCGATTTGCACACCGGCTTCTTTTTGCCCGAACGGATGCCCCAAAACATGTACGCCGCCGGAAGGCTGCTCGGGTTGTGCGACCCCGCTTCCATAGAGGCTTCCGGAAGGCTGGCCGGCCTTGAAGCCGCCGCCGGCCGCGGCCTCGATGTCGCCGCGCGGATGTCCGCCGCCCGGGAGGAATTGGAAGCGCTGCCCGGTACGGTTAGAGGCTCCAAGCTGGCCATGGCGCCCGTAAAGGGCAAAAAGGCTTTTATCTGCTTTGACGAGGACACAACGGTCAAAAACATCGACCAGGCCCTTTCCATGGGTTTCGACATGCCCGAGCTGATAAAGCGGTTCACTTCGGCCGGGACCGGCCCCGGGCAGGGGGGAATCCCCGGGCACAACCTGCCCCTTTACGTGGCCTCGTCCATGCGATACCAGGGGGAAGTCCGGCCGACCTCGATGCGCGCCCCCCTGGTCCCGGTGCTCGTGGCCACCTATGCGGGCGCGAACCACGATATGGCCAAGCGAACCGGACTGCACGAGTCGCAGCAGGCGGCGGGCGGAGTCATGGAACGGGTCGGGGTCTGGATTCGGGCACGGCGTTTTTCACAGGAAAAATCCGCTCGGGCGGAGGTGGAAAACGTGCGGAACAATGTGGGCATACTCGACGGTTCCACTCTGGGCAAATTCCGGATTCACGGCCCCGACGCCCTCAAAGCGCTCCAGCGCGTCTATGTCAGCGATATGGCCAGGGTGGTGGAGGGCCGCATGCGCTATTCGGCCATGTGCAATGAGGACGGCTGCGTGATAGACGACGGCGTGATCACCAAACTGGGTGAAAACGACTTTTTCTTCACCACTTCCACCGCCCGGGCCGGGGTCACCGCCGAGTGGATACGCTATCATACGCGCTATGACGACTGGGACTATTCCATCGTCAACCTGACCGATGCGTACGGCGTGATCAACCTCGCCGGTCCCAACTCCCGCAAGGTGCTCGAAAAGATCACCGATGCGGACGTGTCCAATGAAAGTTTTCCTTTCTCCTGCGTACGGGATTTCCACATCCGGTCCATTCCCGTGCGGGCCATGAGGTTGGGGTTTGTGGGGGAACTCTCTTACGAGTTCCACGTGCCCGCATCTTTTGCGCAATCGCTATGGGAGGTTCTGGAGGAGGCCGGAAAAGAACTGGGCATGAAAAACTTCGGCCTGGAGGCCCAGAATACCATGCGCCTGGAAAAGGGGCATGTCATACTCGGCTCCGAATCCGAGCAGCGGACCACGCTTCACGACATAGGGCTGGGGGGGCTGTGGAGCCGCGATAAAGCCCGGTGGAAAACCGTGGGGGCCGTGGCGCTCACCCACACCGAGCACCAGAGGGGCAGGCTGAAGCTGGTTGGCTTCAAAATGGAGGCGCCGGCGTCCAAACCGCCCCTGGATGGTTCCCCCATAGCCGATGGCCGCGTCAAGGGGTACGTCTGTACCGCCCGCTACAGTACCGCACTGAGCCAGCCGGTCGGTATGGCTCTGGTCGAGGACGAACTGGCCGGGGAAGGTTGCCGGCTCCCCATATTCGAAGACGACTGCGGGGGGCGGCTCCTTTACGCCAAGGTCGTTCCCATGCCCTTTTACGATCCCGAAGGCAAACGGATGAAAAGCTGAGGGGGACAGGAAAATGATCGCTCTTGGGAGGATAAGAATATGAATTGTGAACGAAGATCACCAGTGACATTGCCGGGTCGGCCCGCGAGGTCCGAAAAAAGGGACGGCTGGAATGTGGTCCTGGAATATGAAGGAGAAAGCGGCGGCCCGCTTTTGATCGACCTCAGCCATGGCCGGAAGTGGGACCTGCAGGATGTCGATATCGCGCGGTTCAAGCCTTTTGGCATGAGCATTCCTGATGATCCCGGCCAATCCAGGCTTGAAAACGGGATCCTGATCAACCGGATGGGCCGGACACAGGCCTCCATCTGGCGGTTGTCCGAACAGGTCCCCGATGATACGGCCGATCCGGCATTCACCGAAACAACTGAAGGCCAGTTGCTGCTGGCTTTGGCAGGTCCCAATATATTTTCGATTACGGAAAAGCTGACCTCCCTTGAATTTGACGATTCGAGCAAGGTCACGCCTTTTCTTCTCTTTGGCCCGTTTTCTCATGTGCCCTGTCAAACTGTCGTGCTCTCGCGCTCCAAACGCGATGGAGTTCTGCTGCTGGCCTGTTCGCGAGGCTACGGGCGCGACATGACTCATGCAATCCTGGAGGCAGGCAGGGAGTTCAGGCTCAAACCCGGGGGCGAAAATGGTTTTGCCGCGGCTATGAAAGAAATTGCAGGCTAACTTACGGGACAACGGCCGGTTGAGAGGTGATCTCATTCCGGCCTTCCCCCGCACTTGCCGGATGGCGACTCCAAACAAGGACTGGACTTTGAAGACAATGCGGCGAAAAGATAGACAACTGGGTCTTCCGGAAACCGAGAAAATTTTGGCGGGGGGAATCTATGGTGTTTTGTCCATCAATGGACAAGATGATTATGCGTACGGCGTGCCGCTCAGTTATGTTTTCACGGGCGGCAGTATTTATATGCACAGTGCGGTGGAAGGAGACAAGCTGACTCGCCTTCGCCGGGATAACAGGGTCGGCTTTTGTGTTGTTGGAGCGGCAGTCCCCCTGGTTGACACGTTCTGTATGCAATATGAAAGCGCCATGATTTTTGGAACGGTGCACGAAGTAAATGGTGAAGAAAAGTCAAAAGCGCTTGTTCTTCTCGCTCGCAAATACAGCACCGATGAATTCATCGAAAAAGGGAGGGCCTATGCTGCCGATTCGGCGCACAGGACGGTGGTTCTAAGACTGGATATAGAACATATCTCCGGAAAGGCCAGGAAGTGAGTTGGGGCTGCTTCGGGCCGGCT
>JARLHP010000080.1 GCA_031292195.1 Syntrophobacteraceae bacterium | reverse complement strand
ATCGCGGCTGGAAGCCGCTCCTACAAAAAACCTCCGTTTGGCTATTCTCGGACAGCCGCCTAGGCCATGGCGATCAGGAAAACCAAACCGGCAAGACTTGTCAGCGACAAGGTCCGCACGGCCTTTTTTTCAGCCCCCGGCGTTCCTTTTTGGGCTATCAGCAGGAAGGAGCCCAGAGTGAGCACTTCGAAAAAGAAATAGAAAAAGCTCATATCGTTTGAGAGCACCACGCCCTCAAAGGCGCCCAGGCAAACCAGCAGCAGGGCGAAGAATCGGTTCCGGCCGGACTCTTTCAATGTGGGGTCCTCTTCGAGGGCCTGCAGGGAAGGAAGCAAGGATAAACGCATGGTCGACAGGGCGATGGCTATGGACGGCACCAGAACAAGCACGAGCGCCAGGTTGTCCACACAGAAGGTGTCGGCGGGATTTTTGCCACTCCTGACGAAAAAATCCAAAACGGCCAGAAGAACCAATTGCATGGCCGCAAGGGCCTTTATCACCGGCTGGTGCAGTCGGAAACCCAGATAAAGGATCACACACAGCAAAAGGAAGTCCGCGCCATTTATCGTTGCATGCGGGTCGAGTCCGAAAACGGGCCTAAGAGACAAGCCGAAGGGTTCTCGCGGGGCCAGCAGCAATGCACAAAGCCAGCACCGTGGCCACTCCGGTTACGATCGAGGATTGCACGGCGAGTGAGCGGACCTGATAGACGCACATGGCAGCCAGGAAAGGCGAAACGATAAGCAAAAAGAGCAGGAACGGTGTAGTCATGGGATTTGATTTCAAAGGGTTTAAAAAACGGAAGAGAGCAGGCGCCACCCGAATCTGAACGTTTCAGGCGACATTTTCCGTAACCTGAAAATGTCAGATTGGCGCCGGCGCCAGTTCCTTCTGAAAATGTCAGTTGGGCGAAGCTGTCAGTTTCGCGGCCCTATTCGAGCGATTTGGCGAGGTTTATGAAGTCGCTTCTTTCGAAGTCCAGGGTCCTGAAAAAGGACAGAAGGTCCGTGGAGTCCCACCGGACGGAGGTATAAACGCGGCTGATGCCCTGTGATTTGTAGAATTTGAAGCTTTCCTCGGCCAGACGCCCGCCAACGCCCCCTCCCATGTGCCTGGGGTCCACGCCCAGCGTCGCTATCCAACCGCTTTTGTCTATCCCGAATCCGAGGGTCAAAATATAACTGATCATAAACCCGATGACCTTGCCGTTAAGTTCCGCCACAAAACAGGCCGAGTCCTTACCCTCGGCATGCGCGTAAATCAGCTTCTCGAAATCGGCTTCCACGGACTTTTTCGTGATCTCGGAGTAAATCCTGGCTATCCCCCCCGAATCTTCCGGTCGCATCTGCCTGATCAGTGCGATTTTCTCGGCTGAATCCATGCCCTTGCCCACCCTTTTTCAGTTGGATTTCAATCTATCCGAATCACTTTCACCCGATGGCCGACCCAATCCGGAGGCAGGTAGATCCTGCCGCTGTTGCCGCTCAGCCTGACCCGCTTTTCGAGCATCTCTTCGCCATAGACTTCAAATCTCACCATTTTATGCACAGTCTCGGCAGAGCTTTCCGATTCGGCAGTCTCCTCGATCGGGGTGCGATTTTCGTTCATATCACTTTCCATCACCACTTTCACCCGGCCACGGTTAGCCATTTCAGTATAATCAACCTTTTCCGGAAAGCAGTCGGCCAAACATCTGCGCCCGGCTCAAAAGGCATCCAGACCCGGCCGCCCCAAAACGGGGAAGAACGCAAAAACCGCCAAGCCTGCCTCAGCCTATTCTTATTACCTTTACCCGGCTGCCGACCCAGTCCGGGGGCAGATAGACCCGCCCGCTGTTCCCGCTGGGTTTGACCTCCTTTTCAACCATCTCCTCTCCAAAGACCTCGAACTTGACCACGCTCAAGGCCGTCGGACCCCTTTCCTCGGGCAAAGGAGCCGCATCGACCGGCTTTTCTTCCCTGGTGATCCTTTTTCCCATCGGCTCTTCATGTCCTGAGCTGTCTCGAGCACCACAGAGGATAGGAGATTAAAACAATTTACCATCCGGCGCGCACCCGGTCAAGCCGTTTGGAAGCTACAACACAATCATATTGTGACTACATTGCCGGGGGCAATCGGTTCACAAAACCCCCAGCCCGCCAGTTAAGTAAAATCTTGACTAAATACATTATAGCTGTATTATAGCTCCAATGTGATTTGAAACCAACTGAAAAGTTATTGTGGCCGTGGAGCAAACCATACCATAAAGAATTCTTTAAACCACCGACAGGGGAAGCCATGTTACTGGAAGGGAAAAACGCCATCGTCACCGGCGGCTCGCAGGGTATCGGGGCCGCTTCCGCTCTCGAATTGGCCGCTGAAGGCGCAAATGTCTGCCTGACGTACCGCAAGCACGAGGAAGAAGCGCAAGATTACGTCCGCAAGATCACCGCAATGGGCCGCAAGGCGATCGCCGTAAAGTGCGACATCGCCGTATTTGCCGAAGCCGAAAAGGTGGTGCGGGAGACTATCGAGGCATTCGGGCGCGTAGATATCCTGGTGAACAATGCGGGGATGAACTGGGACGCCGTGTCGTGGAAGATGACAGAAGAGCAGTGGGACCGGGTCCTGGAAGTCAACCTGAAGGGTTATTTCAATTTTACCCGCAACGTCGCCCCGTTTTTAAAGGAGCAGCAATACGGTAAAATCGTGAACATCACCTCGATAAACGGGATGCGCGGAAAATTCGGCCAGTCCAACTATTCGGCGTCCAAGGCGGGCATAATCGGCTACACCAAGGCGGTGGCCAGGGAATTGGGGGCGTTTAACGTAAACGTAAACGCGGTAGCCCCCGGTTTGATCGAAACCGCCATGCTGCGCGATTCGTCCAGTCGGGACAAGATAGTTGACATGGCGATGGGAGAGATCGTTATGAAGCGGCTGGGCCAACCCGAAGATCTGGCCTATTTGGTCGCCTTTCTGGCCTCCGACAAGGCTCGCCACATCACCGGCGAGGTCATCAGGGTGGATGGCGGCCAATACATCTAATAAATCGAAGGAGCATTGCCGATATGTCCGGACTCGAATATTTCAAGTTTGAAAAAGCAAACGGCTGTGCGCGGATATGGTTGGCGCGTCCGAAGCACAATGTGCTGAACCTGGCCATGATGAAAGAGCTCAATTCCGTCCTGGAATCGCTTTGCGCGGACGACGACCTGAAGTGTGTGCTCCTTCTGGGCGAGGGCAAAAGCTGGTGCGCCGGCGTGGAAGTGGCCGATCACAAGCCCGAGAGCGCCCCGGAGATGATCGAGACTTTCGACCGCATCTTCGATCTGCTCGGCCGGCTGGACGTACCGGTCATTGCCGCGGTCCACGGCGCCTGCCTGGGGGGAGGAATGGAGCTTGCCATCGGGTGCGACATGGTGATCGCTTCGCCAAACGCCAAGTTCGGCCAGCCGGAAATCAAACTGGGCTTTTTCCCTCCGTATGCGGCGGCGCGCCTTCCGGAAATGGTCGGAACGTCCAAAGCCATTGAAATCTGCACCACAGGCAGGACATACACCGCCCGGGAGTCCCTCGAACTGGGATTTGTGAGCAAGGTCACAGACGAGGAAAAATTCAGCGAGACCGTGGACGGCCTGGTCGATGAGATCTGCGCCAACAGCCCCCTGATCATTCGCATGAACAAACGGGCCATAAAGATGGTCAAAGGCTGCGAACCCCGGGAAGCGGCCAAAAAAACAAACGATTATTTCCTCAATTCCCTGATGAAAACAGAAGATACCCTGGAGGGAATAAAAAGTTTCGAAGAAAAGCGAAAACCCGTGTGGAAAAACAGGTAAGGCAAGCAAGGCATTGGAAAGGAAGCACCCCAGATGAGTAGACCGGCGCTGCTGATTATAGACATGGTGCAGGACACTTTCGACGATTCGCACAAATACCCCATCACCCCTTTCGCCCGAAAGACAATCGCCCCGATAAACAACCTGATCGCGGTTTTCAGAAAAGAAAACTGGCCGGTCATATTTTCAACCGACGCCTTCCGGGAAGAGGACTTCATCTTCACCGGCCGGATGAAGCCTCATTCGCTGGCCGGGACGGAAGGGGCCGAAGTGATGGGTGAGCTTGACAAGAAACCGCAGGACCTCTGGCAGCCAAAGCCCAGGTTTTCCGCCTTTTTCAACACGGACCTGGTCGAGCGGCGGAGGAAGGATCAGGTTTCACTGTGCGCGGTGGCCGGGATCGCGACCAATTTTTGCGTTCTTGCCACCGTTTTTGACGCCCTTTGCCTCAATTTTCGGGCCGTCCTGCTCGAAGACTGCACCGCCGCTTTTTCCGAAGAGATCCACACCCGCACGCTGGACAACTACCGACGCAACCCGCTCTATCCTCTGCTGCGGGTCTGCACTTCCGGCGAGTTTGTGGCCGATCCGGGCCTCGGTGCATAGAAACATACGCAACCCTGGATTTGCCCCAACCATGTTCTTCCTTCATGCGTAGAGTCGGGATGTGACGCGGCGCCTCATCAGTTTAACCATTACCGCGTTTTCACATCCCGCTCATCGCCGCCGTCCGGCACGTTCTTTCCGTCAGCCGCGGGGAGGTGATTTCATAATGCGCCTCCCTGCTGGTTTCAAGTTCCTCATCTGCCGGAAACCAGCGGGCGGAAGGAGCCGCGAATGGCATGGGGAGATTAGAGAAATCCTAGAGCAGAACCATCAGCCCAACGCTCTTATCATCTTCTTGATGGTTGCCGACAGCGGTCCTACTTCGTGCGAGCATATCCAGAACACCTGTTGCGCATCAACATCGAAATAGTGGCAGATCAGGCAAATTAGGCTGAGGCAGTTCGATCCAGCTTCCCTGATTTGTCACCAACATTGCGCCCCGCTCCCCGGTGCTATAGGGTCTCCGTATCGAGTTTGCCAGTCCTTTCCGCGGGTTAACATAAGATCACGGTCCCGGCGCAGGACCTTGGCCCCCATTTTACCTATTTAATAGTTTTCGCCACGATTGGGGCTTGATCCTCCGCGATGGCCTTGTTATAAAAATGATTTTTAAAGGGAAAATTCCTCCATGCTAAAACGCAACGACATTCGCAATCTGGCCATTATCGCCCACGTTGATCACGGTAAAACTACTCTTGTCGATGCCATGCTGTGGCAGGGCGGGATTTTCAGGGAAAACGAGCAGGTCGCCGAACGGGTGATGGACAGTCTCGACCTGGAGCGGGAGAAGGGCATCACCATTATGGCCAAGAATACGGCCATAGTGTACAAGGGAGTAAAGGTCAACATAGTCGATACGCCCGGCCATGCGGACTTTGGAGGCGAAGTCGAGCGGACGCTCAACATGGTCGAAGGAGTGCTGCTGCTGGTCGATGCCACCGAAGGGCCGCTGCCCCAGACGCGGTTCGTGCTGGGAAAGGCCCTGGCGATGGGACTGCCCCCCATCCTGGTGATAAACAAAATCGACCGGCCGGACCGACGGATAAGCGAGGTACTCGATGAAACCTACGATCTTTTCATCGACCTGGACGCCAGCGAAGATCAGCTGAACTTCCCGGTTCTCTACACCAACGCCAAGGCGGGAATCGCGCTGACCGATCCCGAGGGCGAGGGCCACGACCTGGTCCCGCTCTTCGATACGATTCTTTCCTCTATCCCCGCGCCTTCCTACGAGCCGGAAGCCCCTCTGCAATTTCTGGTAACCAACCTTAACCACAGCGATTACGTGGGAAGAACGGCAATCGGCAAAATCGTCAACGGGACTTTGAAGCGAGGCATGGAGGTCATGCTGCTAAAATCCGAGGGCGCCTCCCGAAAGGCTTCCATCAGCGTGCTCTACACTTACGAGGGCTTAAGCCGCGTGGAGAAGCAAACGGCGGAAGCAGGCGACATAGCGGCGGTGGCGGGAATGGAAGATATTTTCATAGGCGATACGCTAAGCGACCCGGAAGACCCTCGCCGTTTGCCCACCATAATCGTTGAAGAACCCACCATATCCATGGTCTTCACGGTCAACACGTCCCCGCTGGCCGGAAAAGAGGGCAAGTATCTCACTTCCCGGCACATAAAGGAACGGTTGGACAAGGAACTGCTCTACAATGTGAGCATTCGGGTCGAACAGGCCGAAAACCGCGAATCCTACCAGGTGAGCGCCCGGGGAGAGCTGCAACTGGCCGTTCTTGTCGAGACCATGCGCCGGGAGGGTTTCGAAATTTCCATTTCCAGGCCCAAAGTCATAACCAAGGAAATCGACGGACAGATGTGCGAGCCGGTCGAGCTTGCCACGGTGGACATCCCCGAGGAATTCACCGGTATAGTCACGGAGATGTTGAGCGGTCGGCGCGGTAAAATGACCCGGATGGTCAATAACGGCTTCGGCCGAGTCCGCCTGGAATTCGAAATTCCCTCCCGCGGCCTGATTGGCTTTCGCGGCCGGTTTTTGACCGAAACGCGCGGGGCTGGAATTCTAAATACGATCCTGCTGGGCTACCGTCCGCACTCGGGCGATATCCCCGCCCGCCAGAATGGTGTGCTGGTTTCAGACCGT
>JARLHP010000079.1 GCA_031292195.1 Syntrophobacteraceae bacterium | reverse complement strand
GACTTCGCCCACCGACCCCGAAGCCGTGACCGTATCGTGGGAAAGCAGGGTCAGGGCGCGACCCGCTGCCCCGTATGCCTGGCTGAGCGCCTCCGATATATGCTTCGGATAGTGAGCGGTCCCGCACAGGTAAACCCCTTCCGCGCCGAAATCCACGGGCCTCAGTTTCACATGGGCCTCCTGGAAAAATCCGTCCGGCCCGAGGGCCACTTTGAACAATCCGGCGATTTTCTTTATTCCTTCGGAAGGAACGACCGCCGCGGATAAAATCACCTGGTCCGCCTCCAGGATGAGGTTCTGCCCCAGGATGGGATCGAACGTGGTCACCCTCAAGGTCGGTCTTTCCGCCCCGATGACCGCCTTATCTCGCCTTCATAGGGGCCGGTAGCGCACAGCAGCCTTTCGTAGTCGAGGCTCGTTACGACGTTTACCAGCCTCCCGTAGCCGAATTGGTCGCTCAGCTTCGCATCGTAAGGCTTAAAGCCCGGGGCGAGTATTATCGCTCCCACTTTCACTTCGACTTTTTCGGCCTTTTGATTGAAATCGATGGCCCCGGTTTTACAGACGGACGAACAGATGCGGCATTTTTTCTCTTTGAGGTAGAGGCAGCTGTCGTCAATGTATGTGACCAGGGGAGTGGCCTGCGCGAAATATATGTGCACGGCCTTGTTCTTCGATATTTCCTGGTTGAACTGGTCGGGGTATGTGACAGGGCAGTATTCCACTATGTCAAATAGGTAAAACCGATAGTGCTGGATTCGGAAAGGCTCTTTTGAAAAATGAGGAGCGTGCAATATCGGGGGAGGCCGGGCACCCTTCTGTTGGTCAAGGGCAGGCAGGATTTTGTCGCGGATAGAACCGGCGTCCTGAGTATAATCGACCGCCCCTCGGAAGAGGCCATGGAGGCGATGGGAGGAACCGGCGATACCCTTACCGGCCTGGTGGCCGCGCTGGCGGCAAGTGGGCTGGAAATACCGAGGGCCTCGGTCATTGCCGCCCTGACCAATCGCCTCGCAGGCCACCTGGCAAGCCCCACTCCGGCGACCCGGATAATGGAGCTTGTAAAATTTTTGCCCGCGGCACTCGAAGAGATACTGCTGGGTGAGGACAAAAGTGGAGGGGGTCAACAGGGTTGACTTGAGGTTGCACCGATGAAAAGGCGAAGGGCAAAAGAGCGGGAGGGGGACATGAGCCCCCAGCGCCCCTGCGGGATCCGGAACGTCGGCGCCTAAGCCTTGTCCCAGAGTTCGGCCACCATTTTTCGACTCAAATCCAGGTATCCGTACTGCATGTCCGGGTCGTTGCAGAAGATCTCCAGAGTAATGGCGCCGTCGTAGCCGGTGGCCTTCAGGGTTTGCACTGCCTTTTTCCAGTTGATGCCGCCGACGCCAAGCGGCATATGATCGTCGGCTCTGGACCGGTTGTCGGAAAAATGAACGTGCCGGATATGGTCCCCGAGTTCCCGGCAGAACACCTCGTAGCCGTCGCGGCCGAAATTGGTGTGTCCGAAATCCAGGTGGAGCTTTAATCCGGGAACCTCCGCCAGAACCCTTTTGAAAGTGGCGACCTGGTCGAAGGGGGCTTTGTAATTTTCCAAAACCAGGGTAAGGCCATGGGATCGGGCCATCTCGGCAACAGGCTTCAACGATTCGATGTTGAAATCGACCAGGTCCCTTTTCATGCCCGGCGGGCAGTAATAGCAGGGGTGGATATTCATCACCGTTGCCTCAAGAGCCGAAAAGATACCGGCGCAGCGTTGGAGTTCCTGAAAGCAGGCGTCCCGGACGGCTTGCAGGGGATAGGCGTAGGGCAGGCACGGATCGGTGTGCCCGGTGATCGACAGGCCATAATCGTCGAGAACCGAACGGAGTTGGCCTGTATCCACGGTGTCGGCCCGCGGACCTTCGATGGTCAGATCGAGAAACTCAAAGCCCGCCTTGCCGCAGCCTGTAGCTTCGTCGATGACTGGTTTTAACGGGTTGTTCATCAAACCGATTTTCATGGCGCATTCCTTTTCTGTTTTAGTCTCAGCCATGTATACCTGCGAAAGCAGCAGGATGAACCCTGCAGTTGTATTGTACCCCAGGCGTCGGGTTTGATGATAGAGCATGCACAGGTAACGTGGCCGGTGGCCTCCGCCATGAAAGGTCCCTTAGGGGGGCTGAATTCCGCATTATGGAAATATCCCCCTGATGCCTCCCCGATGTGGTAACCCCTCAGGCGCTTGCTCACCGCCGGCGGTTTTCAGCATACAGATGCGATGCAATCTATGCATCGCGTCTGGTCGGCTTGGTGATAGGCATCCCACAGGTCGAGAGCGTTCTGGAGATTCAACCACATTTGCGGGTTTGTGTTTGTAAACCTGCCCAGCCGCAAAGCCATGTCGGCGCTTATCCCGCGCTTCCCTCTAACGATCTCGTTTATGGTTCTGCGGTGGACCTTGAGCCTTTCTGCCAGCATCTGTTGGGTCAGGCCAAACTCTACCAGGATGTCTTCCCTGATGAATTCCCCTGGATGTATCGGTCTTTGCTTCGGGAGCATCCAGATTCTCCTTTTATCGATGATAGTCCTCAAAAAAAACATCCTCAGCCCTATCTCCCGACCATTCGAAAGAGATACGCCACTTTTCATTTATCCAAATCGCATACCGCGTTGGACTGCATCCCTGAAGTGCGTGCAGTTTATTCGATGGCGGAAAATAAAGGTCTTCTATCCTTGTGGCTGCTTCAAGCTGCTGTAATTTCCGTCTTGCTCGGTTATAAATTGATTGGTCCAACCGCCCCACCTTTTCTCCATCGAAAATTCGCATGGTTGTGCGGTCTTTGAAAGAGCCAATCATTCTTCCCCCTTCCTTTTGCGTGACACATTGTAACGCTCCATGTAACATAAAGCAATGAGATTAACCCCGCCATCCGCAACATTATGGAGTACCCCACCGGGTTGGCCGGCATCCAGAGTATCATTTAATTTATCATTGAGTGGAAATTTCAATCATGGCAAAAGATTGTGCCGATCCACGATAGTGGCCGACCCTGTCGAGCTACCGGCGCTTTTGAGGACGTTTCCCCCGGGTTAACCGTTGCCGCATCGGCCAGTGTCACCCGCATCAGTCAGGACAGAGCAGCTTCGACCTTTGCCTGATCTTATCTGTTGGAATTTTCGGACCAATCAATTATGCTGCCAATTTGAGTGAAATTTGTTTTTTCGCTCCCGTGGCATTAGAAGGAGCGCGGTTCACACGGGTAGCTTGCTCCCATAGTGGCTGTCGATTTATACCGTGATTACACTGATATCTAGCTGCTTATCCAGTCTTGTCACAAAAACTCAAAGCTTGGATCCAAACGACTGAGAGGACGATTGCATGAAAAGGAATTTAAGGGGAAAGGGTTTCGTAGCCATATCGCTCCTGGTACTTTTTACCGTCTTTTTTTTCATGGAATCGAGTGCATGGGCCAGGGCGGGAAGAAGCGGCTCCAGCGGAAGTCGTGGAAGCAGGAGTTTCTCTTCACCCAGAATGCCCTCGTCCTCGCCCTCGTCGCCCTCCTCATCGGGATCCCGGCCATACGGATCGGGGTATTCTTACGGAACGTCCTATGGTGGCCACAGTTCATTTATGTCCGGACTGGCGGGAGGTTTTGTGGGGGGAATGCTCGGAAACATGTTGTTCGGGCGCCCCGGATATTCCAGAGGTGGAATTGGACTACTCGATATTATAGTTTTAGTGCTTCTTTTTACTTTCCTCTGGAGGTTCTTTAGAAGGAGGCGCTAGGTTTTCTTTGAATCGACCGAGGAGTCACAGTACTATTCCGAGCCGGAGAGAATGGGGGCGCCTGAAACCATGCGGAGCCCCGAGGTGGAGCAAGGACTGCGCATGTTGCGCCAGACCGATCCCGGATTTTCGGAAGAGGCGCTCAAGGAGAAGTTCCAGGATATCTTTTTCCGAGTCCAGGCCGCGTGGATGAACCGCAAACTCGATGGAATCTTCGGGATGCTCGCCCCGGAAATGGTTGCCTATTTCGGGGAAGAATTCAAGACGATGAAAAGTCAGGGGCAAATAAACCGGCTCGAAAACATCGCCATCAGGAAAGTGGAATTCACCGAGATTTGGCAGGAAGAGGGACGCGATTACGTCACAGCGCTTATCACCGCCAACCTGCTGGACTATACCGAAGATGAGCATACCGGTCAAATTGTGAGCGGAGACCGGTTGAATCCCGTCAAATTTGAGGAATTCTGGACATTCTGTCGCGATTTCGGGTCTACCGACTGGCAACTTACGGCCATCAACCAGGTTGGTTAAGACATTTTGTCAAAGGAGTTTGGCATGAGTTTTATGGGAAACCTGTTCAAGAAACATGCTGAAAATGCGATCACCTCCGTGCAACAGTTTTTGGTGACACTTGATCCCGAAACCGCCACTGAGGCCCAGATAGCTGAATTTTCCGACCAACTTACCAAAGCGAGCGCGGAACTGGCCAAAGCGCGGGCCGACTATCAGAGGGAGGCCAGGGAGGCTGAGGAGATCGCGGCCCTTTACGATAAGCGGCTCCAGGCCGCAACCATCCTGGAGCAGCAAAGTGGCGAGGCAACCGATCCCTCCCAGAAAGCCTCGCTTGCAGCGAGTCTGGAGAAACTGGTGGCCATGCTCGAGCAGATGAAGCCCGATGTGGATCGGGAAAAGAAGGACGCGGAAGAAGCCCGGCTGATGATGGATGATCTCCTCAAGTTTGTCGAGGAATCGGCCCAGGCTTTGAAACAGGCCCGCTCTCGCCTGGAGCATGCCAGAACCGAGATGAGGCGGGCCGAGTTGGAGAAAGATCGCGCCGAGAAACGAGCGTACGCCGCGGAAGTGCTTGCCGGCATAAAGAAAGACAGCGGAACCTTCAATGTCGCCCTGGACGCGATGCAGCAGAAGGCCGACGCGGCCCGGTTGGAGGCGGACGCCGCCAATACCCGGTCGAGGCTGCTCACTCCCACCAGCACGGAAGAGGAAGATGCCAATATCGCCGCGGCACTGGGCCGGGCCTCCGGAAAGGTAGTGGTTGATTCCGGCAATATTTCGGACAGGCTGGCGGCCTTAAAGAAGTAGCCCTTAAGGCATTTAATGTTACCACGGGCAGGGGGCGACCCGGCTCCCCTGCTCATGGCCGAGTGCTATGGCCATCCTCCCGCTTACGACTGTTGTGGATGAGGTGGATCACAAGAGCGCTCTTCCCTGACCACGTATTCCATGGTTGAAACCACCGGGGAGGTTCTCCGCCCGACGGGCCCTTCAGGGCTTTGAACCGGCGTCATTAAGAACGGGAAGGATCCAGCGGTCCGCGGGAATCTCCGCGGGCCGTTTTCTCACCCCCGCGGCCCTCAGAAGCCACCCCGGAACGTCTTGCTCCCCTTGAATGTCATGGTTGTGTTTTGAGATGACATTGGTTGGATAAGACACGCCTTTATCGGAGTAAGGACAAATGTCAAAAAAGGAGGAGTTCGACCAGTAGTTGCCGGTAAAGATGAGGTCGCCATAGGTCCTGCAGCCCCCCCGGTCGCTGCCGTAGGGCCAGCCGCTCAAAATAAGAGTGATGTCGGAATAGGGAAGCGGATCGGTCCCCCGGGGTGGAGGACCGAAGTCGGTAACACCTTGAGGGTTATCGAGAGAAACATTGTTTTTCAACTTGATGTAGCGGCTGCCCCCATCGGTGTAGAAGGTGTTGCCGCCGGCCAGCGGACGTTTGCCGGAAGCGACGTTGCCTTCGATGAGCAGAGCGTCGCCCATCGAGGTTCCCTGCCGGCCGGTTGTATAGATGGCCCCTCCATCCCAGAGGACGTTCAGAAAACCGTGAATGCGGTTGTTGACTATCCTGTTTTCACTGTTGGGGGTCGGCGTGCTATAGAATCCCCACTCTCCGCTTACCGCGCCAGGCACTCCCGGGAAGCTGCCCGGATCGAGCAGGCCCCATCCCCAGCCCATGGCAATTCCCGACCAGGGAACATCCACAATCGTGTTACAGCTGATGAGTGTATGCCGGGTAAAGCCGACGAAAATTCCCGCGGCGTCAACGTACTCCACAGCGACTTGTCGGATAAGGTTGTTCGATATCACGTTGTCCCGCGTGACCTGCCGCGGGAGTGTGGGATGATGGTCGCACGCAGAGATACCGCCGAGTTGGATTGCCGCCGAGGAGATGTCCTCGAACAGATTGCCTGATATGGTGTTGCCCTGGCTCCCCGTGCCGAAATCAAGCCCCACTGCGCCCAGGTGCTCGAAAATGTTGCCGTGAAATGTGATGTTTCTGGCAAATCGAAACTCCATGTTTCCGGGCGTGCGCTTGAGGTCCTTGACGTGACCGATGACGTTGGGGGTATAGCCTGCATGGGCAAGGCGCCAGCCGCTCTGGTCCGCGACGTACCCGTTGTCGCTGCTCGATCCGAGCCAGGTGGCATGGGAGAAGGTGAGTCCTTCGAAGCGAATGTTGGCGACAGGACGGTCGAGCTCCCCGCGCCCTATCACCAGGAACTCCAAAAGCGGCAGTTCGACATCTGCTGTGGCAAGGTCTTCGCCCTGGCGGGGAATGTAGTAAAGCCAGCCGGTATTCTTGTTTAGATACCACTCTCCCGGTTCATCCAGGAATTCAAAAGCGTTCTCGAACCACGTCACCTGCCAGAAACTCCAGATGCCCGGCTCATGGGTACTGCTGTCGAGGAAGACATTGGCATTGGTCCAACCGGGTTCCCCGAGGACCAGCAATCCGGTCCCGGACGGCGGATCGGAAGGCCCCGGCGGATTGTCGGGATAAGGAACAACGGAGCTTACGGGAACGCGCATCATTTTCCACTGGGTGGTGATGACAGCCTCGACATCCTGCGGATTTGTCCATTTGGCAGGGTCTCGCCACCCTGTCGGATTCAAACCGGTGGGTACGAACTTTATGCCTTCGGTAAGAGCGACATTGGTATAAGCCGGGCGAAACCCGGAGGGATACGACGCGGTTCGCGCCCGCACGGCGCGCTGTCCGTTGACATATAACTGGCGCGACGCGCACGGACCAACGTAGGCCTGGTAGATCCCGGACTTCGCATCGTAGAGAGACCAGTTCAGCACTCGGGTCGATCCGGAAATCACGGGATGTTCACCGGGAGTCGCGCGATATGCGACTTCTCCGCCGTTTGGCCCGGAGTCTCGCCAATCAAGGACAAGGGGCCGCTCCAGCCGGTGGACCCCGTCGCGAAGGTAGACAACAATGTCGCCGCCCGGCGTTCGCCCGCTGTTGACACTGCGCACGGCGTCGCGGGCGCGCTCGAGGGTGCGGAAGGGCTGCCGGCGAGTCCCCGGCGCAGAGTCGTTTCCATCCGGTGAAACCCAGAATGTGGCGGGAGCACAGGAAACTTGCGGAGTCAGAGCGATTAGCACGCCAAAAACCATAAATACAATTAGACAATGCCTCATGGAAAGCTCATCCTCTCCTTCCCGAACGTGGCGCGGTTCACTACCCTGATCGGCTGTCATAAATAGTCGTAGTTACCACCTTCCCACTCATTCGGTGGAAAGGATTACTCCGATTTCCGCCTGAAATTCTTCCCTGTTGAAAAGATGGCGGCTAACATCTCTTACGGCAAACCGGTCAATTTCTTGAGTCAAAATATCACCGGCAAAGCCGGGGGGGCGCCGGGGCAATACTGTTGCTTTAATGCCAAAAGGCAAAGAACTAAAAGCGCAGGGCGGCGTCCGCCCTGCACCCGCCATTTGCGGCCGGCGCACGTTCCGTGCGCCGGCCTGATGCAGAGCGCCTTTGGCGCGACGTAAAAGCGGGACCTCGAGTTGCGCCATCGGCGCTGGCGCTCCGGTCGCGGGCTCTCGTGTGCGGCGCAGCCGCCGCGATCCGGAGCCCGCAGGGGTGCGGGGGGCTCATGTCCCCCCAACCCCCGCTCTTTTGACCTTCGCCTTTTCAAAGACGCACCTTAACTGAACAGCATTGGCCTTAAAGCAACAGTATTGGGGCGCTGGGGGCGGGAGGGCTTCTTATACGACAGCAAAGCATTCAAGGAGTCACTGGACGATTTCTTGGCGCAAAGATTCCCATCAAAAGCGACGGGAGCCCCCAAACTCACCATTGTCGGCGCGGGCGACCAGGTTACCCGTAGATCGACATGCTCTTCGTGCTGGAGCTGAAGACATCCCTGTCCACCATGACGTTCACGCAGGAGGGCCTGCCGGAGGCCCTGGCCCGCTCCAGGGCCGGGCGGATTTCCGAAGGCCTGATGACGTATTCCCCGTGACCGCCCATGGCTTCGATTATCCGGTCGTATCGAAGAGCGGAGAGGTCGCTTGCCGGGTTTCCCCCGGCCCCATGGCGTGCCAGTTGCAAATACCGAACCTGGTTCCAGGCGGCGTTGTTGGCCACAATGCCAATCAGGGGCAAACCGAACCGGATGAGGGTGTCGTAATCAAAGCCGTTGAGTCCGAAGGCCCCGTCGCCAAAAAGCGCCACCACTTCACATTCGGGAAAGGCCGTCCCGGCGGCCATGGCGAAGGGCACGCCCACGCCAAGCGTTCCCAGCGGGCCGGGGTCGAGCCACTTGCCCGGCTTTCTGGTTTTGATCACGTTGGCTGAAATCGTGACCACATCCCCTCCATCGGCGATGAAGATGGAGTCTTCGCTCAAAAATGCGTTTATCTCCGCGGCAAGCCTCAAGGGGTGAATGGGGATCTGGTCGGAGGTCAAAAACGGTTTTTCCTTTTCAAAAATCTCCTCCTCCCTGGCGCCAAGTTCCCGGCGCCAGACTTCGCGGTCAAGCCCCGGACCGGTTGCCCGGCAGAGCTCGCCCAGCGCCGAACCGATATCCGAATTTATGGCGACATCGACTGATCTGTTGTGACAAAGCTCGGAATAATCGAGATCGAGCTGAATGATTTTGGCCTCTTTTCCAATCCGGTCCCCGTAGCCCAGCCGGAAATCGAAGGGGGTCCCGGCCACAATGACCAGGTCCGCCCGGCTTAGCGCATAACTTCGGGACCTGGCAAAAAGGAATTCGGACTCCGGTGCAAGCGCTCCCCTGGCCGCTCCGTTTAGATACGTGGGAATTTTTAACTTCTGAACCAGTTCGTTCAATCTCTCCACGGCCCGGCAGAGCCAGACCTGAGTGCCGGCCAGAATGGCCGGCCTTCGGGCCTTTTCGATCAAGCGGGCGGCCGTTTCGATGTCGCCCGGATCGGGCCGCGTCCGGCCTCTTGCCCGGTAGCGGGAGGGGAAGGCAACCTCGGATTCCTCCACCTCTTTTTCCATGACATCGGAGGGGATTTCGAGAAACGAGGGTCCGGGACGGCCGTTGTATGCCTCGCGAAGAGCCATGGCCATGTATTCGGGGATGCGTCGGGTCTCGAATACGGTCGCCGAAAATTTGGTGATGGGCTTCATTATTTCCACGTTGCTCAATTCCTGCAGCGCGCCTTTGAGCAGGTTTCCCACAGGGGCCTGACCCCCGATGAGCAGCATGGGGACCTGGGCCCTGAAGGCGTTGGCAACTCCGGTTACCGCGTCGGTTACCCCCGGTCCGGCCGTCACCACCGCAATTCCCGCCGAGCCCGTAAGGCGCGTCCAACCATCGGCGGCGTGTGCCGCCGCCTGCTCGTGTCTCACATCGATTATCCGGATCCCCTCCTCGGGGCACCCGCTGTAGATGTCCATCACGTGGCCGCCGCACAGCGTAAAAATGGCGTGGGTCCCCCGGGCTTTGAGGAAGCGGGCTACAAGTCGACCGCCTGAAACTTTGGCCATTAGAATAATCCTTTATTCCTTTGGGGAGTGGGCAAAAAAAAGGCTGAAAAGGGACAGGCTCAAACTCCTAAAAGCCCGCGCCCCGTTCAGCCAGACATTTTCTTTACAGTTCAGGAACAGCACATGGTCAGCACGGGGGTGAGGGAACTTCCCTCTATTTTGCTCTTAAATCCTACCATTTCGGCTACCGCCGCCGGTTCATTTTCCAGCAGGAACCCCAGCGCCCTTATCTTTTCGTTTACCGGCAAGTCCGAATCCACCGCGATCCAGTCGCGTCCGTCCTTTGTAAAGCGTACTCCCTTCCGAAGATCCAGACCCCGGGCCTCAACGTACGTGATATTTCGGGACCGGGCAAGATCGCGCAACGTCGTATAGTCAAGCCTGCTTGCTTTTGGCTTTCTGTTCTCCATATCACACCACCTCTTTGGAATTCCATTCTCTGCGTGCAATCTTTTCAGTAATCATTTCATCCACGAAGAGCACCAAGAGACTCGAAAAAAAAGCATTTCATCCACGAAGAGCACGAAGAGCACGAAGAGACACGAAAAAAAAGCGAGCTGGTCTTGTCCTTTGTGATTCTTGGTGTAACTTCGTGCTCTTAGTGGAGGAGGTAAGCAGTTCAGGCCGTTTGCGGTCCGAAGGCCACCACATCGTCGAGGCTGTCGGCGCCTGAGAGCAGCATGACAAACCGGTCCACCCCGAAAGCTATCCCTGCGCAGGGGCCAAGGTGTTCCAGGCTTTCCAGGAATGCCTCCGGCATGGGGTAGAGGGTCCCCTCCATCCGTTTTTTGCTCTCGATGGCGGCCTGAAAGCGCATTCTCTGCTCCAGGGGGTCGGTGAGTTCGCTAAATCCGTTGGCAAGTTCCACCCCCGCCCAGAAAAGCTCGAACCTTTCGGCCACAAAGGGGTCCGCGGGCTTTATCCGGGCCAGGGCGGCAAACTTCGCGGGGTAGTCTTCGAGTATGCAGGGAGTGGGAAAACCGAGGTGTTTCTGGACGGTTTGCGACATATCCAGATCGAAGCGGTCCTCGTCGGGTTGAGAACCGGGGTCCCATCCGGCAAATTTCAGGAAGGCTTGCCTGACCGAAATGCGCTCCCACCGCCCCTCAAAATCCAGGCCGGCGGACCGGAAACCAAGGCCGGATTCCGGCGCTGCGGCCCCGCAGGCAAAGCGCACCAAATTTTGACAGTCCCGCTGCAAGTCCTTATAATCTGCGCCTGAGCGGTACCACTCCAGGATGGTGAACTAGGGGTGGTGGAACCTTCCGTGTTCACCCGCCCGGAAGGCGCGGGTTATCTGGAAAATCTTTTCGAACCCGGCGGCAAGCAACCGCTTCATATGAAGTTCGGGACTGGTGGACAGGAAAAGGGAAGGGCCGGCCGCAATGGGGCTTATGTGGGCCTCGGGGGCCGGAGCGGCGGTAAGAAGGGGGGTCTGGACTTCGAGAAACCCCTCGTTTTCAAAAAAAGCGCGAATGAGCCTGATAACGCGGCAACGGGTCTCGAGAAAGCGCTTCTTGCCACCCAGAACCTCTTTTTCACTTCTTTCCATCAGACCTTGACGCGCTCCACATATTGGCCCGTCCGGGTATCGATGCGAACGGTTTCACCTTCTTCCACGAAGAGGGGGACCTGGATGACGTGGCCGGTGGAAAGCGTGGCCGGTTTTGTGGAACCGGAGGCCGTGTCGCCCTTGATGCCGGGGGCCGAGGATACGATCTGCAGATCGACGAAGTTGGGAAGGGAAATGGCGATGGGCCGCCCCTGGAACAGCAGAACGCTTACCAGCAGATTTTCGGACAGAAAATTCGAGGCATCCCCTACGGCCTCGGCCGTCATCTCGATTTGCTCGTAGCTCGACATGTTCATGAAATGGAAGGTCTGACCATCGCTGTAAAGATATTGCATTTCCTGTTCTTCGAGGTCTGCGGAGTTGAACTTGTCGCCGGAGCGGTAGGTGCGGTCGAACTGGATGCCCGTGATCATGTTTTTGAGGCGGCAGCGGTAGAGCGCCTGGCCTTTTCCGGGTTTGGTGAATTCAAAGTCCGTGATCAGGTAGGGGTCGCCGTCAATTTCGATCTTGACGCCCTTTCGCAGTTCACCGGCGGTGAGAATGGAGGCCATCGGTAATCCTTTCGTAGTATTAAATTGATTTAAACTTGATATTATAATAGTAATTTCGGGAATTGGTCAATGCAGTTTTGGGTTACCTTGTATCTTTAACCTCTCTAAAAAAAGGAGGCAGAATATGAGTGAGGTCCTTTCGGTCAAGGCAAGAGAAATACTCGATTCGCGCGGAAACCCCACCATCGAGACGGAAGTCCTGCTGGACAGCGGCTACATGGGTAGCGCCGCGGTGCCTTCGGGGGCTTCCACCGGCTCCCGGGAGGCCCTGGAGCTTCGGGACGGCGATCCGGACCGATTCATGGGAAAGGGTGTTCTTACCGCCGTGCAGAACGTTAACGATGAGATCGGCCCAAAACTGATCGGGATGGAGGCGAGCGACCAGACGGGCGTCGACCGGTTCATGATAGACCTGGATGGGACGGAAAACAAGGGCCGCCTGGGCGCCAACGCCATCCTGTCGGTCAGTATGGCGGTGGCCCGTGCGGCGGCCGCGGAGATCCAAATGCCCCTGTATCGCTATTTGGGGGGTGTCTCCGCGTCCCTTCTGCCCGTACCCCTGATGAACGTGTTGAACGGGGGCGCTCATGCGGACAACAACCTCGATATCCAGGAGTTCATGATAGTGCCCGCGGGCGCGCCCAGTTTCCGAGAGGCGCTGCGCATGGGCGCCGAGACTTTTCACAACCTCAAAAAGGTGCTCAAGTCCAAGGGGCTCAACACCGCCGTGGGCGACGAGGGCGGATTCGCCCCCAACCTCAAGTCCAACGAAGAGGCGATGGAAATACTGATGCAGGCCATCGAGGCTGCCGGATACCGGCCGGGGGAAGATATTTTCATCGCCCTGGACCCGGCGGCCAGCGAATTTTACGACAACGGCTCCGGTTCCTATCTGCTCAAAGCCGAAGCCCAGCCGCAAAAAAGCTCGCAGGAGATGATCGAATTCTACAGCGCCTGGGTTGAGCGCTACCCGCTCATTTCGATCGAAGACGGACTGGCCGAAAGCGACTGGGACGGTTGGAAAGAGATGACCGACCGTCTGGGAGCGGACCTGCAACTGGTTGGAGACGATATCTTCGTGACCAATACCAGTATACTCTCCAAGGGCATAACCGAAGGAATCGCCAACTCGGTCCTGATCAAGCTGAACCAGATCGGCACCATAACCGAGACCATGCAGGCGATAGACATGGCCCACCGGGCCGGGTACACCACGGTGATCTCCCACCGCTCAGGGGAGACCGAAGACACGATCATCGCCGACCTGGCGGTAGCCGTCGGGTCGGGCCAGATAAAGACCGGTTCGCTTTCCAGATCCGACCGGCTCGCCAAGTACAATCAACTGCTTCGAATCGAGGAAGAACTCGATGGCTCCGGGTGCTATGCGGGTCTATCCGGTTTCAAACTGGTCCAGGGCTGAGGGTTTTGCGGCGCGGGGCAAGCCGGCTGATGCGGCCTTTGCATTGCCGCTTGACCTGACGACTGTTTTCGAGTAAATTGTTGTGATTACCAAGGCGGCATACCCAAGTGGCAAGGGAGCGGTCTGCAAAACCGTTATACAGCGGTTCAAATCCGCTTGCCGCCTCCAGAAAATTCAAGGGGTCAGCTCATGTCGGGCTGACCCCTTTTTGCTCAGAGTGTTCATATAGGTGTCTATCGAGCAGGATTTTCCCCCACCAACGTCTTCTATTCTTCCTTGCTAACAGTGTTGTATCGCTTGAACACGCTCTTCGTTTTGTGGGCGCTTGCCGCCATGATACCAGAGAAGTCATGACCTTGAAGCCGCCAGTTATTGATTGCCGCATGCCGCAAATCGTGAAAAGTGAAATTTTCGATCCCGGCCTTTTTTTCGCCTCATCAAATACCCGCTGAAAGGTGCTCCCCCATGCCTTGCCTTTATATGGGAAGATTCGGAAAAAAGTCGGCGGGCAATATGGGTAAAAGGTAGTAGGGAAAGGCAAAATAGTCTACAGTATGTAGTAGCAAAATACAGTCCGGTCGGTATTGTAATTTCGGGCAAGCAGAACGATATGAAATTCTGAGTGTTCTGAGTGGATTTCCCGGGGGTGCGACTTGCGGTACGCAAAATTCGATGAAAATAAGGCATTAACCGCCGTGCTCTTTGTTGCCCGGGAGCTTCAAACGAAGAGTCCCGAAAAGCGGGCCGATTTGTACAAGCTTCTGAAGGTCCTGTATTTTGCCGACCGCGCACACCTATCAAGATACAACCGGACCATTGCCGGCGACCACTATGTAGCCATGAGTAAGGGGCCTGTTCCGTCCAGAATTTTTGACATGATAAAATCCATTAGGGGGGATGGATACTATAATTCGAAATCTGCATTCTTTGGGGCGAAATTGTCCAATTCTCTGCATGTCCAGGCTCACATTTCGATCATCCCGATGGATGAGCCAGACTTTGATGAGCTTTCGGAAACCGATGTGGAATGCCTAAAGGAAGCTATAGAAGAGTACAAAAATTTGACCTTTGGTCAGCTAAAAAATGCCTCGCACGATGAGGCCTTTGAGAAGGCCGATGAAGACGACTGCATAAGTTTCGAAGACATGGCGGCCGCCGGAGGCGCTGACCAACGTGAGATAGGCTTTGTTCGAAACTGGCTTGAAAATGAGAACTTCCTTCCCGGATGACACCCAAGCTTGGAGATTCATTCTCGAAAGAAGACCGAGACAAACACGCGGAAAGATTACTTGCCAAGGGCGCGGTCCTGCGCCTATTTAGTGCCGACATAAATAACCAAAAGATAAAACGTCTCATTATCATAGGAACTGCCGGCCAAGGCATTTTGGGTAAGATATACATAAACTCAAACCCGCAGTCCGACCATTCGCAAATACACCTTGAAGCATCGAGTCGAGACTATCTGGAACATGACTCCTATGTGGACTGCAGCCGAATCTAGGAAGATGATAACGAGACATTGCTCGAAATACTCAAGAAAGATTTGTCGTGCTACATCGGACAGGTTTCCACTGCCGATATGCCATGATCGAGGCCAAGCTAAGAATCGCCCGGACGATTCCACCGAAGCAGAAGCGTCGGTTTGGCTTGATTGAGTAAAATCCTCAGGTCTCCTCAAACAAATCCTTCACCTTCACCGCGAAGCCTAAACATGGATTCCTGGATCTTCAATCCTGAGGCACCAGGGGCATTGGGTTCAGCCTTGATCTTGATGTAAGACCGCCGCGTTACGACCTGTTCTGGATGGTGGGACGAGAATAGATCGATGGTGTTGTAGGGTTGAGGTGCAGGCTTCCAGCCGCGATCAAGACAAGTCGCGGCTGGAAGCCGCTCCTACAAAGACTAGGAATTCCCGGCAGAACCAATTTACCGTGCCTGAGGCACCGTGCCCCTTGCGGTTAATGAGAGCGAAGGCAAGCGACTTTGGGTGAATTTGTCCAATAATCATAATTCCGGCAAACTCTCATGGACGTCTGCCCTAGGGGCGAAAGACCATAGCCCGGGGCATCGCCTCGGGGGGGGGGCGGCCTTCACCAGACCGCCCGGAGAAGAGTGTTTGCGATAGCCCCTACCAGACTTCCGGGTATGCCATCGAGGTATACAATTCTTCCAGCCTGACCTTGTGGGCTCTTTCCATGTTCGACAAATTAAGAAACATTTCTTTCTGGTCGGAGTTCGTACTGGCGTGGGCCAGTCCCTGATAGAGTTCCATGGCCTCTTCCTCCGCCTTCATGGCCAGACCGATCGCATCGGCCGGCTTCATATCGAGCGTGGGCCTGGGTTTTTCGATACTCTCCGCCACCTTGTAATCCGTGACCTCGGCAAAATGGAAGGGTTTTTGCCCGCTCAAATAACCTTCCAGAAAAACCTTGTGTTTCTGCTCCTCTTCGGCCAGCTCGGCGAATATTTGCTTCAGACTCTCGTTGGTGGTCTTTTCACAAATACTTTTGTAAAAATCGTGAGCGGCTATCTCGTTTTCTATCGCCATCGCAAGAATTTGCCTGTACCCTTCAGAGTTCATCGCGTCTCCCTTCAACATCCATACGCCATATTGGTTACCATCTGCTTTGAAGGCTGATTTTTCCGGAGTCCGGAACCGTTCTAACTTGGTCTCAAGATGCTACAGAACTTCAGTGAAAGATCAAGAGGAAAAATGGAAGATCATGGAGAAAGGACGCAGAAGGGCGCCCCCTTGGCAACTCACAGGGAAGGAAGATTATTTTGATTGCTTCTCAGGCCGCCGATATGGCAAGTCTTTGATTTATCGAGATGAACTCCTTCGGCGCACAGTTTTTCCCGCTTCTGGAGCACAGTCGGTGAGCGAGAATCGCCTCCAGAACCGAACCTCCCAACGCCCTGGCCGAATCTGAAATCGTATGGCAGTACTCGCCCGTGCCGCGGGGATCGATATCTCCGATCTTAAGGCCGGGCTTTACGGGAAAGCCGGACCTGATCAGCCCCCGCAGTACTCCGTCAATGGGGGCGAAGACCTGTTCGCCGCCCACCCGGCCGATCGGTTCACCGCTGCGGACAGGATCGCCAATTCGCTTTTCGGAAATAAAGAGCCCGTGGGAGGGGGATCGCAAAATCCGCTCCCTGGTGAACCCGCCGATATCGCCCGGAATGCCTGTAGCCTTCTCCGCTCTTCCCTGGTAGATAAGACGGCCGAGGTTGTGCCCGGGATTGGTTTCCACTATTACGTGGCAGTCTTTGCCGGCGGAAAAACCCGGCCCCAGGGCGATTACGAGCGAGGCCTCCCAAAGGGACGTCCCAAGGTTTCGCTTGGCCAGGATGGCATCGATCACCACCTCCGGTTCGAGTTCCCCGATACTCTCCCAGTGGGGGTCCACCCGGACCGGTATCTTGCCGGCTTCCCACGCATCCAGAATTTCCCGTTTGTCCGAGACCTTGACCGCCTCGATTCCTTCGACCCGCATCGTCTTTTCATGGACTGCTTCGCTAAAGGAGACAAACCTCCTGATGGCCAGCGGAGTGGGGGTTTCAAGCATCACAATACGTCTCAGATTGGCGTGGAAAAGCCTCGTGGCTACTCCCGAGGACATCTCTCCGGCGCCCTTGATTACGATCACCAAATCAGCAAAAGGCTTTTCCATCCAGGCAGGTCCTGCTCGATCAGGGGGTTAGGCGCTGCATTCGGAGCGCGAGGCAGAAAGCTACTACTGTCCGGTTTAAATGTCAAAGAATAAACTTTAGACTACATAGTTGGCATGGGCTTTTGGATTCGGACCCTGTTTCGGCCCAAAATCGGGGGGGAGCGGGTGAGTATCAGGGCCGGGCCGGATGGGGGGCGCGGGCGGAAGGTCAAAATCGAAAGGGGCCAGGCCCGTATTGCAGGGCCTGCCCCCCTTTAAACCGCCTTGCTTCCAGAAGTTTGCTGGGCCGGTAAACAGATGGAGCAAGGCGGAACTGTTGTGGCAAACGCTGTTCTTTCTACCTTCCCTGCACCTGGTCGACCACGGCTCCCCCCACCGCTCCGGCGGCGGCCCCGGCGGCGGCCCCGACAATGAGAGGACCCCCTATGATGGCGGCCGCACCCAAACCGGCGGCGGTGCCTATCGCACCTCCGCTCAAGATGCGCTGATCAGTCGCATCCAATCCCGCGCACCCGCAGGCGCAGCAGACAAAGGCCAGAATTACCACCCACCTGAGTATTTTCATCTTTCCCCCTCCTTTTGCCTTCCCCCCTACAATGGCGATGCGGGCGTAACTGTCTCAGGGCGCCGACATCTGGGTAACCGGCCTTCTGGACGACAGCGGTCCAATGTCGTGTTGCGCCTCGCAAAGCGCCGGACCGGTTATTAGCCGTTTTAATTCACTCAGTTCGAAAGGTTTTTCAAGAACACGGCAGACGCCTATTCTCAATGCTTCCCGCCTTATTCTGGGGTTCATGTTGCCGCTCATCAGTATGAATGGCAGTTCGGGGCGCCTTAACGAGACGAAACCGAAGAGTTCCAGACCGGATTCGCCAGGCATCTGCAGGTCGGATACGACCATGTCGTAGTCGCAGTGAATGAACCGGTTTCGCGCCCGGGAAGCACTCGTGGCGGTATGGCATTCCATGCCGTTCATGCTCAGATATTCCGCGATAATAAAGAGGAAGTCCTCATCGTCGTCCACCACCAGCACTTTTCTCATACCGGATCCTTTACTTCCAGGTCTTGCCTGGTCAGCAACCACCGCCTTTAACCGGCGTCCATCCGTAAGCCCTTGTGTTTGGGTTGGTGGGCACCATGGGGAGCGTGCCCACCAGGGAGGTTTCCGGATGGAAACCAATTGAGTAAATAAACCTAAGTGAAACCTGCAGGTAGGTTATGCATTGGGTGTGCCAACAATCAAAATGGTTGTTTGGAGCGGAGCCGGCCCCATGATAAGAAAGAAATTGCATGGTTTAAACTACAGTGGAGAATGAAAAAACCGACAGAGTTAATTGCTCTTAAAATCGGAGGGGTTGATGCCGTATTTGCGCATCATCTTATACAGTTCGGCGCGATACCTTCCCGCCAGGACGGCGGCCCGGGAGACATTGCCGCCGGTTTGGGTGAGCACCTGGGTGAGGTAAGCCTTGTCGTGTTCTTCTCTGGCCTCGTCGAGGGGCATGAGTCTTTTGGGCGTGAGGGCCTCGGCGCCACCCAAAAACAGGGAGTCGCCATTTATCACGGCATTGGTGGAGAGGGCCACGGACCTTTCCACCACATTGGCCAGTTCCCGAACGTTACCGGGCCAACCGTGGAGCATGAGCCTCTGCATTACCTCGGGGGAGAAGCCCTCCACTTTTTTGTTCATCTCCCGGTTGAAATGCTGGAGAAAGTGGTTGGCCAAAAGCGGCACGTCTTCAATCCTTTCTCGCAGCGGAGGCAGGGTGATGGGGATCACGTGGATGCGGTAATAGAGGTCCTCCCGGAACTTGCCTTCCTGGATGGCTTTCCAGAGATCGCGATTGGTCGCGGTGAGCAACCGGATATCGATTTTTATGGGCTTTACCCCGCCTACGGAAAAGAACTCCCGGTCCTGGAAGACCCGCAACAGCTTGACCTGGAGAGGCGGGGAGAGCTCGGCGATCTCATCCATGAAAAGCGTGCCGCCGTCGGCCATCTGAAGCAGTCCCTTTTTGGGGCCGTCGGCGCTGGTGAAGGCGCCTTTAACGTGACCGAACAACTCGCTTTCCAGGAGCCCTTCGGGAATAGCCCCGCAGTTTATGGCCACAAAAGGGCCTTTGGAGCGGGGGCTGCTAAGGTGAATGGCCTTGGCCATCAGTTCCTTGCCGGTGCCGCTTTCCCCGTAGAGGCATACCGTGGAGTCCGTCGAGGCGATCTGCGCCACCTGGTTCAAGATGTGCTGCATCTTGGCGCTCGAGGCGATGATATTATCGAAACGGTACCTCTGTTTGACCATGTGGCGGAGCCGGTCGACCTCCACCTTCAAACGGCCGACTTCCAGGGCTTTTTCGATTCGGTACAAGAGGTCCTTGGCCTCGAAGGGTTTGGTCAGAAAGTCGTAGGCCCCCTTCTTGGTGGCCTCCACGGCGCGTTCGATGGTCCCGTAGGCGGTGAGAATGATTACCGGCAGATAGGGCTGGATTTTGAGCAGCCGCTCCATCAGGCAAATGCCGTCCATGTCCTCCATCTTGAAGTCCAGGATGGCCGCGCTGAATATATTCTCGCTGGCGCTGGCGATGGCCTCCTCGCCGCCGCAGGCCACGCTCACATCGTATTTGGCCGCCTCAAGACGCGCCTTCATCAAGGTGAGTAGCCCCGGATCGTCATCAACCGCAAGAATCTTTTCGTTAGCCATCAGCCCTCGCCCCGCACTCAAATTGGCCCTCCTCCGTTTCCCCCGGGAAAAGGAGAGCGGACCGCAATTGGATTCCGATCAATGGAGAAGCCCTTTTTCTTTTTTTTCTATTTCCAGGTCGATTTTCCGAGAACCTTTGATCTGCCTGGTAAGTTGCTGGATTATTTCGTCCTTGGATTTAATTTCATCTTGCAGGATCTGGCGATCGACTTGCCAGTCCTTGGACGTGGCGGCTTTGTTCTGTAAATCAGCTTCCCTGGATTTGAGTCTTTCCTGTTGTATCATCCAGCGGCGCCGGTTTTTCTCCTTCATTGCCTTGACGATCAATTCCCGCCAGACCCGGGCCTGGGCCGCCCACGGGCTTTTGGGCGCTCCGGCGATCAGGTCCGATATAAACTGAAGGGCCTTTGTGGGGTTATAATACGGACTTTGGGGATAGCAGTAAAGAAAACTGAGGTTGAAAAGCGCCTCGGCGCAATTGTTGGTTTTCGAGCAGGCTTTGATGGCCGCGGTATTTGCATCGAAAAAGACTTTATAATCGCCCGATTGCATAACGGTTTGAGGTGGAAATACCGGCGGCGCGACTGGCACGGGCTGCACGTGCGAGGGCATGCACCCGGCGCTCAAAGCAAAGATGAAAGCAGCCGCAACGTGGCGGACAAGTCTTGGTTTTTTACCCATTGGCAGCTCTAATCGCTAAGGTGGCAGGCTGAGAGTTTGAGTACAGATCCGCTGCGACCGGCAAGACCACATGGAAGGTAGAGCCGCAGCCCACTTTACTTTCCGCCCAGATCCTTCCCTTGTGGGCTTCGACTATGTGCCGGGCGATAGCCAGACCGAGGCCGGTGCCGTGGCGGCCCTTCGCACCCTGGTGCCTGCTCTGGTAGAAGTGCTCGAAAATGTGTTTTATCTCCTCGGAAGGGATACCGGGGCCGTCGTCGGAGACCCGGACTTCCACCGCCGCCGGGCGCCGGTTGGAGTTTTGCACTGGAAATGCCTCCACCCGGACCTCTCCGCCGGAGGGTGAAAACTTCAAGGCGTTGCTCAGCAGGTTGTCGAAAACCTGCTGCACCCGGCGCTCATCGGCCTGGAACATTGGAATCGGCTCCGCCACGCTGCAGCACAACCGAATCTCCCTTTTGCGGGCGATGAGACTCACCCCCTCGATCGATTTGCCGATAAGGGTTTTCAAGTCGCACGTGGTGAATTCATAATCCATCATCTCCGCTTCCATCTTGGAGAGGTCGAGCATGGAGGAGATACTTTGGAACAGGCGCTGACTGTGATTTCTAACCACTTCCAATATTTCACGCTGGCTCTTGGTGAGGGGCCCCGATATTCCTTCCAGCAAGAGCGCCGTCCCTTCCCGAATGGCGGTAAGGGGGGTGCGCAACTCGTGGGAGACATGTGCCGTAAAATCGGCCTTGAGACGGTCCAGGTGCTCGAGTTCCTCGGCCATGCGATTGAAGGATTTGGCCAGTTCGATCACCTCTGCGGGGCCCTCCACCCGGGCGGTGCGGAAGAATTCCCCCCGTCCGATGGCCCGCATTTCCCGCGCCAGCCCTTTAAGCGGACGGCTGATACTGCGGGCGTAGATACAGGCCATCACAAAAGCGCCCGCAATTCCGGACAAGGCCAGCCAGAACATCACCCGCGCCGCGGATGCCGCATTGTCTCTGGCCGCGGCCATTTTATGGGAGGCCGCATGTTCCCGCAGACGAATCATCTCGTTGATCTTGCTTATTATCCGGTCGCTCAGCCTGGACCTGCCCGCCTCGGACCCGTTTTTGCCAAAGTTGGCCAGGTCGGTCTGCGCCATGTATTGGCCGTGAAGGGAAACGATTTGCCCAAGCAGACCCCTCTCCTCCTTGGAGCCGACGGTCTGACGGAGCTGGGCGGCGGTCCTGCCGAAGTCGCCCCTGTTGTTTTGGCATTCATCCCGAAACGAAAGATCGCGCATCAGAAAATACTCTTCAGCGTTGCGCATCTCCCCCAGAAAACTTTTGAGAAGCGTTTTCTCCTCGCTCACGCAGCGGGCGTCGACCGTCAGGGCCCGGGTATTGAGCTGCGAAACGAGGCGAAGCTTGCCCACGGCAAAAATGCTGATGACGATGATGATCATGATCAGAGAACTTTGGGCGATCATCACCCGCGAAAAGATGCTCAGCTTCATTGGTCTTGCCCGGTAGTGTAAAACGGCATTCTCAGTCAGCTCTGTTGGTGGACTATCTATCGGAAATTGATCCGGAACCATAATTTAGTTCGTCTATTATGTCAAGAGGGGTAAGGGAAACCGAAGGCCTTGGAGAATTGGATGCAAAAAACATTCCAGATGCGGGCTCTACCGGGCGCCCTTTCGAAAATCGGTGCTCCATGTTAGTATGGGTTCACGCGCCCCGCTTGTGACGGGGCGAGCCGCCCGCGGGCGACCCTCACCAAGGAGAAGAGGCCAAATGGCAGAACCCAAACTGATTTACAGGTGCCAGCAGTGCGGTCATACCAGCCCGAAATGGGTGGGCAAATGTCCCGAATGCCAGGTCTGGGACAGTTTCTGCGAAGAACTTTGCGCGCCCGGGGCGGGGAAAAGGGCTTTACGACATGCCACAGTCGAATCGGCCCGCCCGCTCAGCCTGGATGAAATCGACTCCGACGGAGACGTTCGGTTCCATACGGGCATAGGCGAATGGGACAGGGTGCTGGGAGGGGGGCTGACAAAAGGGTCCCTGGTGCTGCTGGCCGGAGACCCGGGCATCGGCAAATCGACACTTCTTCTCCAGGCCCTCTCCGGGATGACCGAGGAAGGGGCCGTTCTTTATGTTTCGGCCGAGGAGAGTGCCCAGCAATTGAAATCCCGGGCGCAAAGGCTTGGAATTTCCTCGAAGTCCCTGTTCATATTTTCCGAAACCTCGCTGGAGGCGGTCCTGGAGGAAATGCAGAAGAAGCCTCCCCTGGTGGTGGCCATAGATTCCATCCAGACCATGTACACCAGGCTTTTGGACGTGGCGCCGGGATCGATCAGCCAGGTTCGGGAATGCGCTCAAAAGCTGATGAGGGCGGGCAAAGAAGCGGGAATAGGAATCTTCATAGTGGGCCACGTCACCAAGGAGGGGGCTATCGCCGGTCCGCGAACCCTGGAGCACCTGGTGGATACGGTCCTCTACCTGGAAGGCGACAGGACTCACACCTTCCGGCTGCTTCGCGCGGTCAAGAACCGATACGGATCGACCAACGAAGTGGGGGTTTTCGAAATGAAGGAAAGCGGCCTGGAAGAGGTCCCCAATCCTTCCGGCGTTCTTCTGGCCGAGCGGCCCAGGGGGGTCTCGGGTTCGGTTGTGGCCTGTTCGGTCGAGGGTACGCGACCGCTACTGGTCGAGCTTCAGGCGCTGGTGAGCGCCACCGGTTGGATGCAGCCGCGCCGAACCAGCATGGGGGTCGATACAAACCGGCTTTCTCTTTTGCTCGCCGTGCTGGAAAAAAAGCTCGGTTTCAATTTCGCGCAGCAGGATGTTTTTGTAAACGTGGCCGGAGGGGTGCGGCTGGTGGAGCCCGCGACCGACCTGGCGCTAACCGTGGCTCTTATCAGCAGCTACCTTGACAAGCCCCTTCCGCAGGACCTGGTGGTCTGGGGCGAGGTGGGGTTGGCCGGTGAAGTGCGGGGCGTGGGTCACAGCGCGCTTCGGGTCGCGGAAGCATCCAAGCTGGGCTTTACCGCCTGCCTGATGCCCGCCAGCAACTCCGAGCGGCTTTCCCAGGAACCGGGCGGGGGCTGCATCGGCGTGCGTTCCCTGGACGAGGTCCTTCGGACGGTTTTTGAATACACCGCGGATGGACGCAGATAGACGCAGATAAAGGCATACGGCAAATTTATTCTCATACAAAAAACAGGAAAATCCACCACGGAGACACAGAGACACAGAGAGTTCTTTTTTTGACCGGCCGGGAGACGACGGCCGGTCAAAAGGGCAGGCCTTCGGCGGATAGGCGGCAGGGGCCATCGGACCTGATGAGTCTTAACCTGGCATGCTACAATAAATTTTCGTTGGAACAGAATACTCCTGGATAAAGGCAGATAAAGGAAGATTTTTCAAGGTATTTATCTACGTTCATCTGCGGTTTCTCTGTGTTTAACGCCGCGAGAGGCTGACTGTGGGCCATCCTCTGGTCTCCGTCACGGTTTCCACCCGGAAGCAGGGTTGCGCCAAGGCTTTCAGCGGTTCGAGCATGCCGGGTAAGAACCCGGCGAGCACCACCCGCCGCGCGCTTTTCCACTCCCGGGCCGAGAGGATTTTTTCGAGAACGGGCCATTCCACGTTCATTACCAGCAGGTCTGGCGCCATGCCCACACATTCCAGCCCTTCGGCCTGAGCAAAGGCGACCCTGGCTTCCACCCCGTTTGAGTGTACATTTTTTACCGCGTTCTCAATGGCCATGGGATTACGATCTATGGCCAGGGCGAATTTTGCCCCCGCAAGAGCGCATGCGATCGCCAGGACGCCTGTGCCTGCGCCGAAATCGACAACGGTGCGGATTTGGCTGGAAGCAAAAATCTTCGATATGGCCAGCAGGCATCCTTGCGTGGTGGGGTGCAGACCGGAGCCGAAGACAACCCCCGGGTCGACCATCAGCCGGGTTCTGCCCGGTTTTGGGGGCGAGGTCGGCGACATGACGACGTCGAAAATTCCAAGGCTCATCTGGTGGTCGGGGACGTCCTGCCATTTTTCATAGGGCAGCTCGTAGCGGCCGGTCAAGCGGTAGTCGGGATGCGATCTCAGCCACTGTGAGACGGCCCCGGGAGCTTCCTGCCTATAAAAGAGATAGTAAAAAGGCGGTTCGGGCCAAACGCCTTCCAGACCCCGGGCGGGCGCGTCCAACGGTCGGCCGTTTCCTGTGATTTCGTATACTCTTAACACTGGGCCACTCCGACGAAAAATGGTTCCCCGGCGTTTACCCGCAAAACCCGGCATACTGTCGCCCGGTTCGGCAGCCGGCGTTTCCAATATTGACCGAAGTGCGCCCCAAAAGCAATCGGCCATGTTTTTCCTTCTTTTAATTTATGTAAAGAACGGTATTTTTGGCTTGACATTCCTGGCGACTCCAATCTAAATGCGATTAAGACTGGAATAGTAGGAATTATGTAATCACCTTTGGAGAAGGGGGGCTCTTTATCCAAAGGTTTGGCATGGTTAGGGGGAACCAGGCCATCGGTCTTTTGAAGTGAAAAGTATTTTTCCATCGTTTGGTATCGTGCTCATACTCATTATCTCGCTCAGGTGAAAGACGGCGCCGTCGCGAAGCGGCAGGCGCAAGTCGCGCGACTTGTTGAAATTGTGTGGTCTACAATGCGGGATACAAGCGGGGAACTTTTTCACCCAATGGAATCTTCGAAGAGTTGTCACACTTTTGCGTCAATCCGCAAGCATTTCGCGCCGTGTGGTGTGAATCGCGCCTGCCGGAGCAGCGGTTTTGCCCGGCCAAATCCAATTGGAAGTGAGCGTGGTAGTTGCGCCGATATCGTTTTCGGGCCCGTGTTTTTGGCGGTCTCGCCGGCGTGATGGATATCCTTGCGCACAAGAGTAAGAAAGGAGGTGAGGGGGAAGAAAAAGCAGTAACTGGGGCTGAGTGATTGAGGGGGAATGCAACGTTTCTTTTGAAGAGGAAAGAGTTATGAAAAAATATTTGGCGCCTTTTATCGTTATGGCCTTCATGGTGTCGCTTTCGTGGTCGGCCAGGGCCGTGGCCCAGGACCAGACACTGGCGGAAAAGCTTTTGATCATTTTGAAACAAAACCACCAGATCTCCCAGGGGCAGTACGACGAGCTTCGGCAGGAAGCCCAGAGAGAAAAGACCGCGCAGAAAGCGGCGGTCAAGAAGCAGGTCAAGGAGGAAACTGCTCAGGTTGCCAAGGAATACAAGGCAAAGAACCCCCTGAACGTTTCCGCTTCGTGGAAGCACAACCAAATCTACTTCGAGTCTAACGACGGCCAGTTCACGATGCACGTCGGCGGTTACGCCCAGTTCGATTTTGGCGGCGCCACCATCAACGACCAGCTCAGGAATGCGCTCGGAAGCAAAGCCAACACAATAGGTAGCTACGGCGCCGAGGTCAGGCGCATAAAACCAACCTTTGAAGGCACCATGTTCGGCGATTTCGACTACAAGGCGCAGATAGATTTCGGGGGCGGTAGCACCACACTCCAGGACGCCTGGATAACTTACTACGGTCTTCCTTGTATCGCCAACGTCAGGGTCGGGCACATGAAGGAGCCCTTCTCCCTGGAAGAGCTGACCAGCGACGAATGGCTCGAATTTACCGAGCGTTCCTCGGCCAACGCCTTTGTCACCGCCAATAACTACAGCGACCGAAACACCGGCATCATGTTGTTCAACACCGAATTCGATCAACGCATGACCTGGGCGGTTGGCGGGTTTATGCAGCAGGACAATTCGTCCGGAACTTCCTTCCAGGCATACAATAACGTGAATATCGCGGCCAGAGTGACCGCCCTGCCGTGGTATGCCAATCAGGGCTGTGAACTGGTTCACGTGGGCTTCGGTTTCCGGAACCTGTTCCGCAGCCAGAATGAGAATCCCAATTTTGCTTCCTCCACCTCCGCCACCGAACTCGAGTACCTGAGCAGGCCCGAATGGCATTTGACCGGTCTCAACACGGTCAATACCGGTCCCCTCATGGCGAACAACGTAAGCGAGATCAACCCGGAACTGGCGTTTGTCTACGGGCCTTTTTCGGTTCAGGGTGAATACTTCACCGCCTTCCTCAGCGATGCCACAATGTACGGGTATACCACCAACGCAAAGGGTAAAACGGTGTGGACACCCCAGTCAGCAACCTCCAGTCCTGACCTCAGCGGCTACTATGTAATGGCGTCCTACTTCATTACCGGGGAGCACAGGGTCTATGATCCGAAGTACGGGGTTTTCGCCCGTCCAGTGCCTGCCTGTAACTTCAACCCCTGCGCCGGCACCTGGGGGGCGTTGGAACTGGCCGCGCGCTACGATTCCATCGATTTGAACGATAAAACGATAAGCGGCGGAACCGAGCAGAACTATACCGGGAGCCTGAACTGGTACTTGAACCCCAACGTGAAATGGGCGTTCGAGTATACCCACGCTCATATGAACGGCGTTATAGCGACCAGCGCCTCCAACGTCAGCACCTCCGCCACCCTCTCCAGTTACAATATTCACAATGGGGACGCGGATATCTTCGATACACGGTTCCAGGTGGATTTCTGATTTGAAACTCTATCCGGCAGACCGGTCTGAAATTTAGAACTCTTTAAGGCGGGCCGTTTTTGCCGACTGCATGGACCCCGGGTGGATAATTTCCGCCCGGGGTCTTCTATTTCCATGAAACAGATTATCCGTTATAGAACTGGTGCCAATACTCCGCAGGCGACACAAAATTCCCATCGCGGTAATAATTCGGGCCGCTGTATGCCGGCTGCTGCAAACTGCAGGGAGACTGGAACGACAGGCTAAGCCCGCAGGGTGCGCACTGGGCGTCGGCATGAACGCTCAATAGGCTGCCGCCCGCAAGGGCCAGCCCAAACGCCATCACGAATACTAAGAACAACTTTTTATATGCCTTCATTTTATACCCCTCCTTCATTACATTCATACGGGGAGAATCGTTAGCTGATTTCTTTTAACTACGCTAAATACAAATGTAAAGTGGTGATAAATCCTAAATTCCACTATCGCTCCATCATCAAATGTCCACACTTTCGTCATATTCCTGTAACAGCGCGCGGGCATCCTGCGCCAGGTAACGTCTCTTCCCCCGGAATTTGACCGAGTCTGCCGCAAACCGCTTCCCTGATGGTCGCAAACCGCTCCGAAGGAGCGGTGGTGCTATTGGGGAAGGTCTTTGTGGCGAGTCCACGGGCAGGCGGGGGCGGGGAGGCGATAAGAGGTTTGGAAAGGGGCTGGAACAGGGTTTTGTGGGGGAAATCACATTAATTTGAGGAGGAAACAGGGTAATGAGAAAGTATTGCAGTATCATGCTGGCATTCGTATTTGCCGTCTGCTGGACGGCTGCGGCCCTTGCCCAGGAGCAGCCGCTGGCGGAGAAACTTCTGATTATTTTGAAGCAAAATCATCAGATCACCGGGGAGCAGTACGAGGAGCTTCTGCAGGAGGCGCGGCAGGAGAGGGCGGCGCAGAAAGCGGCGGTCAAAAATCAGGTCAAGGAGGCGACTACACAGGCGGCCAAGGAAGACAAGGCAAAGAACCCCTTGAACGTTTCCGCTTCCTGGAAGCACAACCAAATCTATTTCGAGTCCAACGACGGCCAGTTCTCGATGCATGTCGGCGGTTACGCCCAGTTCGATTTTGGCGGCGCCACCATCAACGACCAGCTCAGGAATGCGCTCGGAAGCAAAGCCAACACAATAGCTAGTTACGGAGCCGAGGTCAGGCGGATAAAACCGATGATCGAAGGCACCATGTTCGGCGATTTCGACTACCGGGTGCAGATAGACTTCGGGGGCGGAGGTACGTCGGTCCAGGACGCCTATATGACCTACTACGGCTTTCCTTGCATTGCCAACGTCAGGATAGGGCACATGAAGGAGCCGTTCTCCCTGGAAGAGCTGACCAGCGACGAATGGCTCGAATTTACCGAGCGTTCCTCGGCCAACGCCTTTGTCACCGCCAATAACTACAGCGACCGAAACACCGGTATGATGTTGTTCAACACCGAATTCGATCAACGCATGACCTG